>JAIQFV010000034.1 GCA_020073085.1 Terriglobia bacterium
CCGGGCGTTCTTGGCCCGGCGGGGGCTGGTGCCTGCGGATTTCAAGAAATTACCACCTCTGCCGCGTTTGCTCTGGTAGCCCCGCCGGGCGTTCTTTGCCTGGCGGGGGCTGGTGTCTGCGGATTGCAGGAAATTACCAGCTCTGCCGCGTTTGCTCTGGTCGCCTCGCCGGGCGTTCTTGGCCCGGCGGGGGCTGGTGCCTGCGGATTTCAAGAAATTACCACCTCTGCCGCGTTTGCTCTGGTAGCCCCGCCGGGCGTTCTTGGCCCGGCGGGGGCTGGTGTCCGAGGATTTCAAGAAATTACCGCCTCTGCCGCGTTTGTTTTGGTAGCCTCGCCGGGCGTTCTTGGCCCGGCGGGGGCTGGTGTCTGCGGATTTCAAGAAATTACCAGCTCTGCCGCGTTTGCTTTGGTAGCCCCGCCGGGCGTTCTTGGCCCGGCGGGGGCTGGTGTCCGAGGATTTCAAGAAATTACCGCCTCTGCCGCGTTTGCTTTGGTAGCCTCGCCGGGCGTTCTTTGCCTGGCGGGGGCTGGTGTCTGCGGATTGCAGGAAATCGGCAGGTCTGCCTCTTCACGCAAGAGCCCCCGCCACAAACAGCGTGGCGAGGCTACCAAACCTGACGCCTCCGCAGGGCTTATCGCCGTTATTCCAATTTCCGAATTCAGGCTGGGTCCCCTTCATTATACAACATTAGATAATACATAATTGCGTAATGCAAGATTGTGTGCTATAACCTCCTTTCATGGACAATCCCTTCCAATTTGGACGCGAGTTGGGGGCCGGCGAGTTGGTCGACCGCCAGGAAGAGATTGCCGAGGTCGTCGGCGCGCTCCGCAAGGGCGAAAAGCTCTTCCTCGTCGGTCCTCGGCGATTCGGCAAGACCTCGATCTTAAAGGCGGCCAGTGATCACGCCACGCGCCAGGGAGCCGTGGTGCTTCGCTACAACGCCGAAGGATACCCGTCCCTGGACATGATGGTGAGTGCCATCGTGGCGGATGCCGCAAAAAGCCTCAAGGGAGGCGTCGATCGCGCCGGGGCGCTGATCAAAAGGTTTTTCTCCCGGCTCCGCCCGGAATTAAGCTTTGATGTGAATGAATCGACGTGGAAGGTCAACCTGGGCGCCGCCGTTTCGGAAGGCCACGCCCAGGTGACTATGCTTATTGACGCCCTGGGCGCGCTCGAGAAGATGGCCGGCGAGATTTCGCCGCGACGCCCGACCGGTCTAGTGCTGGATGAGTTTCAGAAGGTCATCGAGCTGGGCGGAGAAGCCACGGAAGGACAGCTTCGAGCGGCCATCCAGCAACACCGCCACGTCGGATATGTTTTCGCCGGGTCGAAGACGCGGATGCTGACCGACATGACCACCGAGGCGTCGCGCCCGTTCTATCGACTGGGCTCGGTGCGATTTCTGGGACCGGTCCCGCGCCTTCAATTTGAGCGCTTCCTGAGGACCCAGTTCTCGCGGGGCGGTTTTCACATCGAGGGGGGCGGCAGCAAGACCAGCCCCCGCGATCCGGTGGCCCTCATCCTGAATCGGGCCGAGGAGGTTCCCTACAACGTCCAGCTGCTGGCCCATGCCTGTTGGGAACAATTGACCGGCGCCTCATCGGGAAAGGCGGGTGGTCGCATCCTGAGTGAAGCCGCGGTCGAGGATTCACTCGACCGGATCATCCGGCAGTACGATCCCTTCTACACCCAGCTTTGGAATCAACTCACCTCGATCCAGCAGAAGACCCTCATTGCAGTGATGCAAGAGGGTGGCGTGAGCCTGCTTTCCATGAAGGTCGCGCGCGCCGTGGGCAGTGGCCCCTCCACCTTGCAACGGTCCCTGGAAGCGTTGCTGGCGCGTGACATCTTGCGCCAGGAGCAGTCGGCGGGCAGCCTCCGCTACCGCTTTGACGACCCCTTTTTCGCCGCCTGGATCAGCGCCTTCGCCGCCAGCTTGTGATTTGGAGTGCGGTCCGTCCCGGACCGCTTTCCGTCTTTCCGCAACCGTTGGCGTTTCTTCTGACAACTTCCATGTCCATACCAAAGCGGCCCGGGACGGGCCGCACTCCAAAGCCTTTCGGAATTCGGTCTGTCAAAGCGGACCGCTTCCCGTCTTTCCGCATCCGTTGGCGTTTCTTCTGATAACTTCCATGTCCCTACCAAGCGGCCCGGGACGGGCCGCACTCCAAAGCCTTTCGGAATTCGGTCTGTCAAAGCGCACCGCTTTCCGTCTTTCCGCAACCGTTGGCGTTTTTTCTGATAACTTCCATGTCCCTACCAAAGCGGCCCGGGACGGGCCGCACTCCAAAGCCTTTCGGAATTCGGTCTGTCAAAGCGCACCGCTTCCCCTCTTTCCGCATCCGTTGGCGTTTCTTCTGATAACTTCTATGTCCCTACCAAAGCGGCCCGGGACGGGCCGCACTCCAAAGCCTTTCGGAATTCGGTCTGTCAAAGCGCACCGCTTTCCGTCTTTCCGCAACCGTTGGCGTTTCTTCTGATAACTTCCATGTCCCTACCAAGCGGCCCGGGACGGGCCGCACTCCAAAGCCTTTCGGAATTCGGTCTGTCAAAGCGGACCGCTTTCTGTCTTTCCGCATCCGTTGGCGTTTTTTCTGATAACTTCCATGTCCCTACCAAAGCGGCCCGGGACGGGCCGCACTCCAAATTCGGCGGCCAGGTGGATGATCTGGCATTTCCGTGTATAATTCACGGCTCGGATATCTCAAGAAACCTGGTCGGACCGCAGGCTTCAACAGGTCTGTTTGAAAGGAGCTTCAAGAGTCTTCGATGTGGATAGTTCGACTGGCCCTGCGCCGACCTTACACCTTCGTTGTCGTGGCGATCCTGCTCCTGATCCTGGGTCCGTTCGCCATTATCCGCACCCCCACCGACATCTTTCCCAACATCAACATCCCGGTGGTCAGCGCCTTATGGGGCTATGCGGGGATGGATCCCGAGCAGATGTCCGAGCGGATCGTCTACAACTACGAACGCGCCCTGACCACCACGGTCAACGATATCGAACACATCGAATCGATATCGCTGAATGGCACAGCCGTGGTCAAGATCTTCTTCCAGCCCCACATCCAGATCGCCAACGCGGTGGCCCAGGTGACCGCCATTTCGCAGACGGTCTTGCGAGGGATGCCTCCCGGAACCAACCCGCCGCTGGTCATCCAGTACAACGCCTCCACCGTGCCCATCCTACAGCTCGCCCTTTCGGGTCAGGGGCTTTCGGAGCAGCAGCTCTTCGATTATTCCGTCAACTTCATCCGCACCACGCTGGTGACGACACCGGGCCTGGCGATGCCTTTTCCTTACGGGGGCAAGCAGCGGCAGGTCGAGGTTGATCTGAACACAGCGGCGCTGCAATCCAAAGGACTGGCGCCCAGCGATATCGTGAACGCCATCAGCGCACAGAACCTGATCATTCCGGCGGGCACGGCCAAGATCGGGACCTTCGAATATGCCGTGGACATGAATTCAGCCCCCACCACCATCCAGGGGCTGAACGAGCTCCCCATCAAAGCGGTCCACGGCTCGACGATCTATGTCCGCGATGTCGCCAACGTGCGGGACGGCTATCCGCCGCAGACCAATATTGTGCGCGTCGATGGACAGCGCTCCGTCCTCATGGTCGCGCTCAAGAACGGAGCCGCTTCGACACTGGCCGTGGTTGCGGGCATCAAGGAGAAACTCCCGCGCATCCAGGCGGGACTCCCTCCTCAACTCCAGATCCACCCTCTTTCGGACCAATCCATCTTCGTGCGGGCGTCGATCGACGGGGTCGTGCGGGAAGCGCTGATCGCGGCCTGCCTGACGGCCCTCATGATCCTGGTGTTCCTGGGAAGCTGGAGGAGCACGATCATCATTGCCGTGTCCATCCCGCTGTCGATTCTCACCTCGCTCATTGTGTTGAGCGCGCTGGGTGAGACCATCAACATCATGACCCTGGGCGGGCTCGCCCTCGCCGTCGGAATCCTGGTGGACGACGCCACCGTCGCCATCGAGAACATCGATCGGAACCTCGATCAGCGCAAAGAGCTGGAGCAGGCCATCCTCGACGGCTCGCAGCAGATCGCCGTGCCCGCCTTTGTATCGACACTTTCCATTTGCATCGTCTTCGTCCCAATGTTCTTCCTGACGGGTGTGGCGCGTTATCTGTTCGTTCCGATGGCGGAAGCCGTGGTGTTCGCGATGCTGGCGTCCTACCTGCTGTCTCGGACGCTGGTGGTGACGATGGCCAAGTACCTTCTGCTTTCACAAACAGAAGAAGAAGCGCATGCGTTGGCCGCGAAGTCGCGCAATCCGTTCGTGCGGCTCCAACTCAAATTTGAGAGGGGTTTTGAACATTTCAGGGAGAGCTATCACCGCGCGCTCGAGGCCAGTCTCCGTCACCAGAGGTCGTTCATCGTCGCTTTTTTCGCCGCCTGCGCGCTTTCTTTTGCCCTGCTTCCCTGGCTGGGGCAGGACTTCTTCCCGCGGGTCGACAGCGGGGAATTCAAGCTGCATCTGCGCGCCCCCACCGGCACCCGCATCGAAGAGACTGCGGCGCTGTGTGACCGCGTGGAACAGGACATCCGCCGGCAGATCCCGCCGTCAGAAGTAGTCAGCATCATCGACAACGTCGGCCTTCCCTATAGCAGCATCAATCTGTCGTACAGCAATTCGGCGCCGATCGGGACCGCCGATGCCGACATCCTGGTATCGCTCAGCAAGGACCACCATCCCACGGCCGATTACGTGAGAAAACTCCGCGTGATCCTGGCCCGTGACTTTCCGGGAATCACGTTCTATGACCTTCCTGCCGACATCGTCAGCCAGATCCTGAATTTTGGTTTGCCGGCGCCGCTGGATGTTCAGATTGTGGGACGCAACCTGGCGGGAAATCGCGCTGTGGCCGAACGGCTCCTGAACCAACTCAAGTTCGTCGCCGGCGTGGTGGACCTGAGGATCCAGCAGCCGTTCAATTATCCCAAGCTGCACATCGAAGTGGATCGCACCAAGGCGCAGGAGATCGGCTACACCCAGCGCGACATCGCTCAGAATCTTCTGATCTCGCTCAGCGGCAGCTTTCAGACTTCGCCCACGTTTTGGCTCGATCCGAGGACCGGCGTCAGTTACAGCATTGCGACGCAAACCCCGCAGTACCGCATCCAATCACTTCAGGACCTGCAGAACGTGCCCGTGACCAGTCCCAACGCGTCGATCCCCCCTCAAATCCTGGCCGGGCTGGCCTCCTTCAACCGCGGCGCGGAGCTGGGCGAGGTGTCGCATTACGACATCGCCCCGGTCATCGACATTTATGGAGCGGTCCAGGGACGCGATCTGGGAGGCGTTGCCCGCGATGTGACCCCGATCATTGATCAAGCCAGAAAAGATCTGCCGCGCGGGTCCGACATCGTGGTCCGCGGGCAGATCGACACCATGCGCTCTTCTTACAGCGGGCTGCTGGCAGGACTGGTGTTCTCGATCTTCCTGGTGTACCTGTTGATCGTGGTGAACTTTCAGTCGTGGCTGGACCCGTTCATCATTTTGATGGCGCTTCCGGCCGCGCTTGCCGGGATCATCTGGTTCCTGTTCGTCACCCGCACCACTGTCAGCGTGCCGGCGCTGACCGGAGCGATCATGTGCATGGGTGTGGCGACGGCCAACAGCATCCTGGTGGTCAGCTTCGCGCGCGAACGGCTGGCCGAGGGAAAAAACGCGGTGGAATCGGCGCTGGCATCCGGGGTCACGCGCTTCCGTCCGGTGCTCATGACGGCGCTGGCGATGATCATCGGCATGTTGCCGATGTCGCTCGGCCTCGGAGAAGGCGGCGAACAAAACGCCCCGCTCGGACGCGCCGTCATCGGCGGTCTGCTGTTTGCTACCGCAGCCACACTGTTTTTTGTCCCGGCCTTCTTCAGCATCTTGCATGGCCGCGGCGGGAGAGAGAAACCTGCGGGTTCGTAACGTGCCGCAATTATCGTCCCCCGGGGTGCCGCAGGCATGCGGGTGCCGCAGGCATGCGCTCTTGGCATGCCTGCGACTCGCTTTGGTAGCCTCGCCACGCCCTTTGTGGCGGGGGCTTGTGGTTGAATTCATCACAACGCTTGGGGATGTGGAATGAATTGGGTTTCTTACTCCCATCAGAGTTCCTCGGGTGCCGCAGGCATGCGTTCTTGGCATGCCTGCGACTCGCCTTGGTAGCCTCGCTCTTTGTGGCGGGGGCTTGTGTTTGAATTCATCACAACGCTTGGGGATGTGGAATAAATTGGTTCGTGATTCACTTCCGATTTGTCGGGGTGCCGCAGGCATGCGTTGTTGGCATGCCTGCGACTCGCTTTTGGATCCCCGGACCGCCAACGTTGCTGGGCGGATTCCTTTGCTGTGGGTTTTTGGCCGATTTCAGTCAAATGCTGGATGGCGTAGACTCCGAGCCGTTAAATTGTGGGGGAGAATCGATCGGTTCATTGGCGAGTTGACCTGGTCTCTTGTACAAAGAATCGCAGGCATGCCAACAGCGCATGCCTGCGGCACCCGAGCAACATTTTGATCAAATTCGCCGAAGAGCCCCCGCCACAAAAAGCGTGGCGAGGCTACCAAAACGACTAGGAAATCAGGCACGAAATTGAAACGACGGATTCATGACTGACCCTGGCTTAACCGAACTACACCATCGCACCAGCGGACCGCTTGGGGATGTGGAATAAATTGGTTCGTGATTCACTTCCAATGTCCCGGGGTGCCGCAGGCATGCGTTCTTGGCATGCCTGCGAATCGCTTTTGGATCCCCGGACCGCCAACGTTGCTGGGCGGATTCCTTTGCTGTGGGCCTTTGGCCGATTTCAGTCAAATGCTGGATGGCGTAGACTCCGAGCCGTTAAATTGTGGGGGAGAATCGATCGGTGCTTTACCGAGTTGACCTGGTCTCTTTTCCAGAGAATCGCGGGCATGCCAACAGCGCATGCCTGCGGCACCCGAGCAGCTTCTTGATCAAATTCGCCGAAGAGCCCCCGCCACAAAGAGCGTGGCGAGGCTACCAAAGCGAATAGGAAATCAGGCACGAAACTGAAACGAGGGATTCATGACTGACCCTGGCTTGACCGAACTACACCATCGCACCAGCACCACGCGGCTTGTCCTGATCACTATCGTCGTCCTCATCATCGTCGCTGTAATTGTAATCGCCGGTATTGTCCCTCGCGAGCGTGCGAAGGCAGCGCTGCGCATTGAAACCAACGATCTGGCTGTTCCCACCGTGGCGGTGATCCAGGCCAAGCGCGGCTCGCCGCAGCAGGAGATTGTCCTGCCGGGTAACATGCAACCGTTTATTGAATCCCCCATCTACGCCCGGACAAACGGCTATCTCAAGAAGTGGACCCACGACATCGGCGCCCACGTAAAGACCGGCGAATTGCTCGCCGAAATCGAAACGCCCGAAGTGGACGCCCAGCTCGAGCAGGCGCGGTCTGACCTGAACACCGCCATTGCCAACATGAAGCTGGCCCAGGTGACGGCCGAGCGGTACGAGAGTTTGCGGAACACCGATTCAGTGTCCAAGCAGGATGTCGACACGGCCGCCAGCGACTACGTCGCCCGCAAAGCGATGGTGGCGTCGGCCGAGAGCAGTGTGAAGCGCTACGAGCAGCTCCAGTCGTTCGAGAAGGTGTACGCGCCGTTCGACGGGGTCATTACGGCCCGCCATACCGACGTCGGAAACCTCATCAACTCCGGCAATGCAGGCCCGGCGCAGGAGCTGTTTCGCATCGCGTCGATTCAAAAACTGCGCGTGTTCGTGAACGTCCCGCAGCAGTATTCCCGTGACGCCCGGATCGGCCTCATCGCCGATCTGACCTTGCCGCAGTTTCCCGAACGGCGCTTCAAAGGGATCCTGGTGCGCACGGCCAATTCCATCGACCTGGCTTCACGCACGCTGCTGGTTGAAGTCGACGTCGAGAACCCCCGCGGCGAGCTTCTTCCCGGCGCTTATACCGAGGTGCATTTAAAGATTCCCAGCAATGTCCCCACGTTCATTTTGCCGGTCACGGCGCTCATCTTCCAGGCGCAGGGCATGCAGGTGGCTGAAGTCGATGGCAACCATCGCGCGCAATTGAAACCCATCACGATCGGCCGTGATTTTGGGGCCGAGGTCGAAATCGTGGCCGGCCTGAGCGGGGCGGAGCAGATCATCAACAATCCCCCCGACTCGCTGGTCTCCGGGGAAGAGGTTCGGATTACCCCGGCCGAGGGCGGAAGGAACAAGCCCTGATGCGACACGTCCAGATGACGGGGTTACTCCAGCCCAGGCACCGCGCCGCACGAGGCATATTCTTCGCCGCGGCCCTGCTGTGCCTCATCGGCTGCGCCGCCGGCTGCACCGCCGGACCCCGCTACGTCCGTCCCACCATCGACGTTCCCGCCCAGTACAAAGAGATGGGCCCCTGGAAGACGGCCGAGCCCAGTGATGCGATTCAGAAAGGCAAGTGGTGGGAGATTTACCAGGACCCGGAACTGAATTCCCTGGAAGAGCAGATCGACGTTTCGAACCTCACGTTGAAGGCCGCCCAGGACCAGTTTCTTCAGGCGCGCGCCGCCGTTCGCATTTCCCGATCGGCCCAGTATCCGACAGTCACAGGCGGCCTGTCGGTGTCGCCCACCCGGGTATCGGCCAATCGTCCGCTGGCCAATAAGACTTCCAGCACCACGTATAACACCGATCTTGTGATTCCTGTGGATGCGTCGTACGAGGCGGATGTTTGGGGCCGGGTTCGCCGCACCGTCGAGGCAAGCCGTGCCGAGGCGCAGGCCAGCGCCGCCGATGTGGCCACCGTCAGCCTCACTCTTCACGCTGAGCTGGCGCTCGACTACTTCCAACTGCGCGGGCTGGACGCCCAGATGGAACTCTTGAACTCAACCATCGCCGCCCTTGAAAAAGCATTTGAGCTGACCCAAAACCGCCACAACGCCGGCCTCTCCTCGGCGCTCGACGTGACGCAGGCCGAAACCCAACTCCAGACGACGCGGGCGCAGGCCCAGGACCTGGGGGTTGCCCGGGCCGCGTTTGAACACGCCATCGCCGTGCTCATCGGAAAAGCCCCGTCCGGGCTGAGCCTGCCCCAGGCCCCACTGAAGGTTCCCCCTCCAGCCATTCCCACTGGGCTTCCCTCTGATCTGTTGGAACGCCGTCCCGATATTGCCTCCTCCGAGCGGCGCGTCCAGGAAGCCAATGCGCGGATCGGGGTGGCCCGAGCCGCCTACTATCCCCTCGTCACGTTGACCGGGACTGCCGGGCTCGAAAGCACCGCCATCGGCACGCTGGTCCAGGGGCCAAGCATCCTCTGGTCGCTGGGAGCGAGCGCCTCACAAATTATTTTCGATGCCGGACGCCGCCATGCGATCACCGGGCAGGCATGGGCATCCTACGACCAGTCGGTCGCCAGTTACCGGCAGACCGTGCTCAACGCGCTCGAAGACGTCGAAGACAACCTCGCCGCGCTGCGTGTGCTGGAGGGAGAAGCGGAGACGCAGGCCAAGGCGGTGGACGCGGCGGAGCATTCCCTCAATCTTTCGACCACGCTTTATAAAGGCGGGCTGACCAACTACCTTCAAGTCATCACCGCACAGAGCACGGCGCTCGCGAATGAACGGACCGCCGTCGATCTGCTCACGCGGCGCATGCAGGCGAGCGTCCTGCTGGTCAAAGCCATCGGCGGCGGCTGGACCGTCTCCCAGATCCCCAAGATATAACCTCCAGGCGCCCTCGGCGCCCTTCGCCCTCTTTCGGAGTGCGGTCCGCCCCGGACCGCTTTCCGTCATCCAGTTGGCATCACTGCCCTGCTTTATCCTCTGCGCCTCCGCCTCTCCGCGGTGAACCCAATGCCGGACGAAGCGGGGAATCACGAACATGTCACAAATTGTGATATGTTCCGAGTACAAAACCCCAAGATCCGCTTTCCGTCATCCCACTTGTGTTTTGAACTTGGAACTTGAAACTTTGAACTGTTTTCCCCCTTAAAGGACCTATGCCATGCCGAGAATAAAATCAGAAATTGTGGTGAAGGAGGTCGAGACGCTAATCTTCACTATCCGTGGACAAAAGGTCATCTTGGATGCAGATTTAGCGCGGATCTACCAAGTCAAAACGAAAGTGTTAAATCAGGCCGTGCGAAGAAATTCAAACCGTTTTCCTGAGGACTTTATGTTTCGGCTGACTCATGAAGAGCTGAGAAATCTGAACTCCGAGTCCCGGTCGACGGAGATCCAGCCAGCAGGAGCTATGCGGTCACAATTTGTGACCGCATCGAAACGGAACATCCGGTTTCTCCCCCTGGCGTTCACCGAACATGGAGCCCTCATGGCAGCCAACATACTGAATAGTGACACCGCCGTCACCTTGAGTATCTATGTCATCCGAGCATTTCTGCGAATGCGCCGGGCACTGACCTCCAATCAGATCCTGGAAAAGCGGTTGAGGGAGATTGAAAAGAACCTCCTGAACCATGATGCCGCATTGAGGGATTTGTATCAAAGAATCCGTCCCCTGTTGCTCCCTCCCCCCGAACCCAGGCGCCGCCGCATCGGCTTCCAGGCCCAGTAGCTTTTGATACGAACTGCCATTGCCATTGGGGGAAGCCGCTCGGTGGACCCGCTCCGGTAAATCGGAGCGGGGGCTTGTGTGTGAAGCCCACAAAAAATCAGCCGTTCTGCCATCTTCACGCACAAGCCCCCCCGCATAAACCCGCGGGGAGGCTACCAAAGCTTTCCGCGATGCTCTGGTAGCCTCGCCGGGCGCTCTTTGCCCGGCGGGGGCTTGTGTGTGCAGCCCACAAAAAATCAGCCGTTCTGCCATCTTCACGCCAAAGCCCCCCCCGCATAAACCCGCGGGGAGGCTACCAAAGCTTTCCGCGATGCTCTGGTAGCCCCGCCGGGCGCTCTTTGCCCGGCGGGGGCTTGTGTGTGCAGCCCACAAAAAATCAGCCGTTCTGCCATCTTCACGCCAAAGCCCCCCCCGCAAAAACCGCGGGGAGGCTACCAAAGCTAGCTCACTGCGATTTCAGCCGCGAACGCCGTGATAAATTGACCTTCGCGCATTAAACCCCGGCTTCGCCCTTCGGACTTTGAACTTGGAACTTGGAACTTTGCAATCCCCCCAGAGGAGGCGATGATGGACAACGATCAATCCATGATTCCAGTAGACCGCATCGAACGATCGATTTACCTGATCCGTGGTCAGAAAGTGATGCTGGACAGAGATCTGGCGAAACTCTACGGGGTTCCCACGAAACGGTTAAATGAACAGGTGCGACGAAACCAGCGCCGGTTTCCGGGGGATTTCCTGTTTCAACTGACGGCCCGAGAGATTGAATCTTTGAGGTCGCAAATTGCGACCTCAAAGCAGGCTCGAGGAGGTCGTCGTTACGCTCCTCTGGCCTTTACAGAGCAGGGGGTCGCCATGTTGTCCAGCGTGTTGAACAGCGAACGGGCCGTCGACGTGAATATTGAAATCATGCGCGCCTTTGTTTGCCTGCGGCAGATGATGACCTCTCACGCCGCATTGGCACGGAAGTTGGAGGCCCTGGAAAATAATTACAACGCCCAATTTAAAGTCGTGTTCGATGCGATCCGCCAATTGATGGCGCCTCCACGACGCAGACGCCGCCGGATTGGTTTTCAGCCCCCTAGGTGTTGACCCGGATTCTGCCGATTCCATTGGGTGGATCCGCTCTGGTAGCCCCACTCCTCCGCCGAGGCATTGGTGTGCTCTGGTAGCCTCGCCGCGGTTTCTTGCGGCGGGGGCTTGTGCCAACGGATTTCTAGCGGTTGAATTCCTCGAACCCACAGAAGTTTCCTGCCGATCTCAAATCTCCAATTTCCAATCTCAGATCAATGCCTATTTGCGCACCTACCAAAAGCCTCGCCGGGCGTCCTTCCCGGCGGGGGCTTGTGTCAGCAGATTTCCAACAATCGCCACATCCAATCAAAAATTTTCCTGCCATCCCACCCAATTCCCCCCATAATACCCGTTGCTTCTCCCTGACTCGGCCCTGAAAATTCAAGAATGGCCACTGTCCCGCGTCCCAGCGGCTGTCCCCATTCTTGAATCACCGTTTCACTAGAGTTGAAGAATGGACACTCTCGACACCGGAATCCGCCTGAAGGCCTTTCAATTCCTGGACGAACAATGCAAACGCCACGGCGACGTCCTCCCCCGCAAGATCTTGGCACAATCCGCTCTGGTAGCCTCGCCGCGCTCTTTGCGGCGGGGGCTTGTGTCAGCAGATTTCCAACAATCGCCACATCCAATCAAAAATTTTCCTGCCATCCCAACTCAATTCGCCTCATAATACCCGTTGCTTCTCCCTGACTCGGCCCTGAAAACTCAAGAATGGCCACTGTCCCGCGTCCCAGGGGCTGTCCCCATTCTTGAGGAATGGGGACTGTCCCGCGTCCCAAGGGCTGTCCCCATTTCTAGTCGCCGTTTCACTAAAACTCCAAAAATGGACACTCTCGACACCGGAATCCGCCTGAAGGCCTTTCAATTCCTGGACGAACAATGCAAACGCCACGGCGAAGTGCTCCCTCGCACGATCTTGGCCAAAGGCCGCTCTAGTGACCCCGCTCTGATGCCCGGTTTTGACCTTGGAAATTGGCTTTTCGACTTTGAACTTTGGACTTTGAACTTTCTTCCCCTATTACAACCGTCCCCATCGTCGAAGGACAGCCCCGACCCTTCGAGGATAAACTCAGCGACGACGGTGTCATTCGCTATCGCTTTGGAGTGCGGTCCGCCCCGGACCGCTTTCCCTCGGTCAAACCACCACGCCTCTGCGCCCTCGCCCGCTGCGCCCCCCTGAAAGCGGCCCGAGGCGGGCCGCACTCCAAAGATCCGCCTGAAGGCCTTTCAATTCCTGGACGAACAATGCAAACGCCACGGCGAAGTGCTCCCCCGCACGATCTTGGCCAAAGGCCGCTCTGGTGACCCCGCTCTGATGCCCGGTTTTGACCTTGGAAATTGGCTTTTCGACTTTGAACCTTGAACTTTGGACTTTGAACTTTCTTCCCCTATTACAACCGTCCCCATCGTCGAAGGACAGCCCCGACCCTTCGAGGATAAACTCAGCGACGACGGTGTCATCCGCTATCGCTTTGGAGTGCGGTCCGCCCCGGACCGCTTTGAGAGGGACGATGATTGCAAGGGTCCGGCAACGTGGCGGTTTGAACGGCGGAAAGCGGCCCGGGGCGGGCCGCACTCCAAAGGCAAATTCCATCACGGTGCTTTTGACAGTTACATCCTCGGCATCCGCCCCGATTTGGTAAATGAGATTCGAAAGGATGTGCTCGATGAATCCGACGGCCCCATGCTGATGCACGGCCTGCAGGAATGCCACAATGCATGCCTTGCTGTCGTGCCCAATGCAAACCGTCTCAAGCCGAATAAGGAATTCCTGGAAGAGCGATATGAAGTGTTCCGGAAGGCGGGATGATATTCGGGGCAAAGAGGAGGACTAAAGTCTTCAAGTTTAGCGCGCAAGGTAAACGGGGTTCGGCCCACTAAGGGATCGCAACGTATTCCGCAAAGGAATGAGGCTTGGGGACGCGCAGCTTATCTTCGCGCAGGCCGCGCACATGCATTTCAATGGCTTTATGCATATGGCGAGTGACCTGCTCACGGGTTTTGCCTGTGGCTACGCACCCCGGCAAATCCGGTGAATAAGCCGAGAAATTTCCGTTTGCCTTTTCGATGACGATCAGAAACCGGTCCATACTTACTTTCCCCTCTTATTTCTGTTTTGGCCTTTGTACCTGAGCCTGTTTGAAAACGCTGTTCAATGTGCCGGGAGCTAAATCGTCGTTTGGGTGTCCGGCGATGGTCACACGGCCCGATTTACTGGAATGCTTGAATTGCCGATGGCTACCCTTCGTTGCGACCATATACCAACCGTCATCTTCGATGAGCCGAATCACATCGCGAATTTTCATTCCAATTCATTCCGGCTACGGAATGTTCACACACTACCCGTGCCCGAGCACCAAAGCATCATTTTAACACACGCGTTGGTCCCGGCGGGCTCTACGCTCGTCGGTTCGAAGTAACATGGCTGGTCTCACGACCGCGAAATGCCCACCCTAGTAGCCCCGCTCTCCCGGGGCATTGGTGTGCTCTGGTAGCCTCGCCGCGGCTTCTTGCGGCGGGGGCTTGTGCCTGCGGATTTCTAACAGTCGGCTTCTGCCGAGTCCGCACAAGCCGGCTGCTAATCTTAAATCTCCAATTTCCAATCTCAGATCAACGTCCTTTGGCCCACGGCGCCAGCCGTGAGTAAGAGGGAGAAAAATGCCTCAAGCCGCTCTGGTAGCCTCGCCGGGCGTTCTTCCCGGCGGGGGCTTGTGCCTGCGGATTTCTACCACCCGCCTCCTCCAGCAAAACTTTTTCCTCCCATCCCACCTCAAATCCCCTCATAATACTTGCTGCTTCTCCCTGACTCGGCCCTGAAAACTCAAGAATGGCCACTGTCCCGCGTCCCAGCGGCTGTCCTCATTCTTTTGTACTCTTGGATTTTGAACCTTGAACTTGGAACTTTGAACCGCTCCTCCCTATCCCCTATAACCTATTACCTATCACCTATTCCTCTCGACACCGGAATCCGCCTGAAGGCCTTTCAATTCCTGGACGAACAATGCAAACGCCACGGCGAAGTGCTCCCCCGCACGATCTTGGCCAAAGGCCGCTCTGGTGACCCCGCTCTGACGCCCGGTTTTGACCTTGGAAATTGGCTTTTCGACTTTGAACTTTGGCCTTTGAACTTTTTTCCCCTATTACAACCGTCCCCATCGTCGAAGGACAGCCCCGACCCTTCGAGGATAAACTCAGCGACGACGGTGTCATCCGCTATCGCTTTGGAGTGCGGTCCGGCCCGGACCGCTTTGAGGGGGACGATGATTGCAAGGGTCCGGCAACGTGGCGGTTTGAACGGCGGAAAGCGGCCCGAGGCGGGCCGCACTCCAAAGGCGAGCTTCATCATGGCGCTTTCGACAGCTACATCCTCGGCGTCCGACCCGACCTGATGATCGAGATCAGAAAGGACGTTCTGGACGAATCCGATGGTCCCATGCTGATGCACGGTTTGCAAGAATGCCACAATGCACGCCTAGCTGTCGTGCCGAGTGCAAATCGCCTCAAACCGAATAAGGAGTTTCTCGAAGAGCGATATGAATTGTTCCGAAAGGCGGGATAGCGGCCTCGGGCCTTTCCAGAGGGCCGTGCACGCTTTTGGAGTGGACTGCCCCCTGTTCTAGAATGGAGGAGGCGGATCAGACCCTATCGGGATATCAAGATCCCGCGTTCCGGGACCGGAGTCCCCGTTCTCTGGGCGGGGCAACACCTCTATTGTTGATGGAAAATGTGGGCCCAACCCTGCCATGTATTGTATAATCTGATTCCCCCAAGAATCTCTGCGACCTCACGGATACCCCCCGGAGAACACGCGATGTCCGCCCAGCAATCATTGATTCGTGTCGAGTGGATCGAACGATGCATTTATTTGATTCGTGGCCAGAGGGTAATGCTCGATCGCGACTTGGCTGAACTCTATCACGTTACGACGAAAGCATTGAACCAAGCAGTCAAACGTCATCGGGATCGATTCCCGGACGATTTCATGTTCCAGCTGACCATGGACGAGGCCCGAGCATGGTGGGCAGGAAGGATCACCTCCCCTTTAAGGTCACAATTTGTGACCTTAAAACAAGGGCAGCACATCAAGTTTCGCCCGTACGCATTCACCGAACATGGCATATTGATGCTCTCCAGCGTCTTGAACAGTGACCGCGCCGTTCAGGTCAATATTGAAATCATGCGTGCCTTTGTCAGGTTACGCCAGATCATGACCTCTCATGTCGACCTGGCCCGCAAGCTCGAATCGCTGGAACGAAAATATGACGCCCAATTTAAAGTCGTGTTCGATGCCATCCGCCAATTGATGGCGCCTCCGCGGCCTAAGCGCCGCCGGATTGGATTTCAGCCCCCTAGGTGTTGACCCGGATTCTGCCGATTCCATTGAGTAGGACTGCTCTGGTAGTCCCGCTCCGTCGTCGCATTCGTGTGCTTTGGTAGCCTCGCCGCGCTTTTTTTGCGGCGGGGGCTTGTGTCAGCGGACTTCCACCGGTCGAATTTGACGAACCTGCAGAGGTCGCCTGCTAATCTCAAATCTTCAATCTGCAATCTCAAATCAAAATCCTTATTGCATACTTCTGCGAAAATCCCTCGTCACAATCTGCTCTGGTAGCCCCGTCCGCCAATGTGGCTGGGCGGGTTCTTCCCGGCGGGGGCTTGTGTCAGCCGAATTCTGATATTCGATTCCTGCCGAATCCGCAGATGCCGGCCCGCCTTGGTAGCCTCGCTGGGCGCTCTTTGCCCGGCGGGGGCTTGTGCCAGCCGAATTCTGACATTCGATTCCTGCCGAACCGCTGACGCTCCCCCGCTCATCTCAAATCTCCAATCTCAGATCGACTTGCTTTTTGCAATCCTCTCGCACAAGCCCCCCCCGCATACACCCGCGGGGAGGCTACCAAATCCCGACCACCACAACCGCAGTCCCGCCTGCGGGACGTCATATCCTTAGCCTGGGGCGTGAGCCCCAGGAACCGCGCCCCGTCACGCGCCCCCAGCCCCCAACGGGGGCGACATAGGGTTTCCTTCCAGCCAAAAACTTCTCGATTTCCCCCCACCTCAATTCCCCCCATAATACCCATTGCTTCTCTCTTTCCCGGCCCTGAAAATTCAACAATTGGGACTGTCCCGCGTCCCAGGGGCTGGATTGGGGACTGCCCCGCGTTTCAGGGGCTGTCCCCAATCGTGAAACCCGCAAACATGGACAGTCTCGACACCAGAATCCGCCTGAAGGCCTTTGAATTTCTGGACGAACAATCGAAACTCCACGGCGACGTGCTCCCCCGCACGATCTTGGCACAATCCGCTCTGGTAGCCTCGCCGGGCGTCCTTCCCGGCGGGGGCTTGTGTCAGTAGATTTCCAACAATCGCCACATCCAATCAAAAATTTTCCTGCCATCCCACCCAATTCCCCCCATAATACCCGTTGCTTCTCCCTGACTCGGCCCTGAAAATTCAACAATGGGGATTGTCCCGCGTCCCAGGGGCTGTCCCCATTCTTGAATCACCGTTTCACTAGAATTGAGACATGGACACTCTCGACACCGGAATCCGCCTGAAGGCCTTTCAATTCCTGGACGAACAATCGAAACTCCACGGCGACCTCCTCCCTCGCAAGGTCTTGGCCGATGGCCGCTCTGGTAGCCCCGCCCTGACGACCGGTTTTGACCTTGGAAATTGGCTTTTCGACTTTGAACCTTGAACTTTGGACTTTGAACTTTTTTCCCCTATTACAACCGTCCCCATCGTCGAAGGAAGGCCACGACCCTACGAAGATGAACTCAGCGACGACGGTGTCATCCGCTATCGCTTTGGAGTGCGGTCCGCCCCGGACCGCTTTGAGGGGGACGATGATTGCAAGGGTCCAGCAACGTGGCGGTTTGAACGGCGGAAAGCGGCCCGGGGCGGGCCGCACTCCAAGGGCAAGCTTCATCACGGCGCTTTCGACAGCAACATCCTCGGCGTCCGCCCCGACTTGGTAATTGAGATCAGAAAAGACGTTTTGGACGAATCCGACGGCCCCATACTGATGCACGGTTGGCAGGAATGCCACCATGCACGCTTGGCTGTCGTGCCCATCGCAAACCGCCTCAAACCCACTTTTGAGTGCGGCACTCTGAGTCCCGCTTTCTGTTGTTGTATTGCGGAACTCATAGTTCCGCTTTCAGTCGTCCAAACAGCCTTCGCCGCAACACCCTTGCTCTCTGCGCCCTCAAAGCGGCCTGCCGCGGCGGGCCGCACTCCAAGTGGTTGAGATCGGAAAGGACGTTCTCGACGAATCCGACGGAACTATGCTGATGCACGGCCTCGAAGGATGCCACAATGTACGCCTGGCAGTCGTGCCGAACTCCAATAGCCTCAAGTCCAACAAGGAGTTCCTGGAAGACGATATAAATCCTTTCGAGTGGCAGGCAGGACGCCGCCGGCCCTGCAGGGGGCCTGCCCCCGATCTACCACATGAGGGGTCTCGTGGAAATTGGGAATATCTCCATTTTCGTCCCGACGACCGTTCCTGGTATTATCTTATGTATGGAACAACCAACTGAGCCTGCCCCCAGCATCGTTGTATCGTCACGGGCTTGGTATGACGCAACCATCGCCGAATTCCTGAGAACCCAACCTGATGCCATTCTTGGACGACTGGCCAGAAACAGTGACTTTACTCTGCTTTCAACACAGAAGGAGGCATGGCTGGCTCAGACCACCTTGCTGCAAGACTGCCTTGTTGGTTTGACGGGCTCGTTGTTCTTGGAGTTCAACATCCCACGCATGGGCCGACGAATTGATGCTGTGCTGTTGGTCGGCCCCGTTGTGTTTGTGATCGAGTTCAAGGTTGGCGAACGGGTCTTTGAGCACGCAGCAGTGGATCAAGTCTGGGATTACGCTCTGGATCTCAAGAACTTCCACGAAGCCAGCCATTCCGTTTCAATCGTTCCGATTCTCATTGCTACTGGAGCTACAACATCGCCTCGATTGAAGTTAGATGCGGCCGAGGATAAGGTTTATCGTCCACTTCAAGTACACCCCGCCGGATTTCGCGAAGCGGTTGACCTAACTCTGCGGACCATAACAGGCAAAGTGGTCGATGAACAACGATGGCCCCGAGGTCAGTATCATCCCACACCCACCATTGTGGAAGCCGCGCGCGCACTTTATGCCCATCACTCGGTAGAAGCCATCGCTCGTTACGATGCGGGTGCACAGAACCTTCGCGTCACTTCGTGCCGCATTGAAGAATTGGTGGACGAGGCGAGAGCACAAAACCGCAAGGTCATTTGCATTGTCACGGGTGTACCTGGAGCAGGCAAAACACTGGTCGGGTTGAACATAGCGACTCGCCGTCGAGACATCAACCAGCCGACGCACGCCGTCTTTCTCTCGGGAAATGGTCCGCTCGTCGCTGTGCTCCGGGAGGCACTTACCCGTGACGAGGTTGCACGTCAAAAAGATCATGGTATTCGAGTCCGAAAGGGGAAAGTTGCCGAAAGTATCAAAGCTTTTATTCAGAACGTTCATCACTTTCGCGATGAGGCGTTGATAGACACTGGGCCTCCGGTGGAACACGTTGTCATCTTCGATGAGGCGCAGCGTGCGTGGGACTTACGACAAACCGCCAACTTCATGCGACGAAAAAAGAATCGCCCAGAGTTTTCCCATTCAGAGCCTGAGTTTCTTATTTCATACATGGACCGCCATTCTACGGACTGGGCTGTCATCGTGTGCCTGGTCGGTGGCGGGCAGGAGATCAACACTGGCGAAGCCGGAATCGATGCCTGGATCGAGGCCATAAACTCAAGGTTTCCGCTTTGGCATTTGTACATCTCATCGAGACTAACCGACACCGAGTATGCAGCCGGGAAGGCTCTTGACGCCGTACGTCAGCGACAGAATACTCACTTCGATGACACCCTGCATCTCGCCGTCTCGATGAGATCGTTTCGGGCTGAGAATGTTTCAGCTTTCGTGAAGGCACTACTCGATTGCGAAAAGCAACACGCCCATGAGGCCTTCTCACGACTCACGGACCGCTACCCAATCAACGTCACCCGCGACTTGAACTTGGCCAAGCAATGGATCCGCGCTCATGCCAGAGGAACCGAGCGGTTTGGGTTGGTAGCGTCTTCGAAGGCCCAACGTCTCAAACCTCATGCGATTGATATTCGAGTGGATGTTAATCCGGTCCATTGGTTTCTCAATGGCAAGGAGGACACGCGGTCGAGCTACTATCTCGAAGATGCCGCCACAGAGTTTCAGGTGCAGGGATTGGAACTCGATTGGGCGTGTGTGACCTGGGATGGTGACCTGCGTTTCACGGGCACCGGATGGACCTTCCATGACTTCCGGGGCGATAGGTGGACCAATATCTCAAATTCTGACAATCGGCGCTACCTCCTCAACGCTTACCGAGTTCTACTCACTCGCGCTCGCCAAGGAATGGTGATTTTTGTTCCGCCCGGCGACCCGAGTGATCCTACGCGGTCGCCTCAGTTTTACGATTCAACCTTCCACTTCCTTACCGAGTTAGGTATACGCTCACTATCTTGAGCCTTCATCACCGCCGTGATTGCTGGCTGGGCTGAGCTTCTTGGAGAAACAGCCCTTAATTTCGTATGCAATCGGCGCTTCCGGCCAATCTCCGCCAGCGATATGAAACCGAAACGGGTTATTTGGATTGAATCAGCGAAGCTTCGATCTCACGGGGCAATGGAATGACAACCGACAGGAGAGGGGAGGATCGCCCGAGCCAGCTTAGTTTCGGTCTCATGGGCGAAACGGTCCCTTAAATTCCAGACAGCCCTCAATGCGCTACGCGACAACATGAAATAATGTCCGAAGCCGATCGACGTCAGCGCTCACAAATTCTCTTTGGAGATGCCACAGCTTATAATCGTTTGGTAACCTCAGATAGATGACTCTTGCGGCACTCCAAGTCCTATGAGGATGGCGTTCCCATCCAATCGGATCAGCAATTGTGTTCAATAATGTAGCTTCCTTTGAGCCTGGGAAAAACCGAGTGCGCCATCGCTCCACATGTTCTTCGGATGCCAAAAAATCACGCTTGTAGCCATTGCATTTTTTGTCGGCGACAACGAGATTGTCAATTCCATTGTCCGGATATCGCGACCAGGGAATAAAATGGTCCAACTCAGCGGAATGGGGCTCGCGGATTCGCGTCGAGCAATAAAAGCATTGCTCTTGCTGCAGTTCCCATATTCCCCCTCGAATCCTGGTTGTCGAAGTTCTGTCTACTCCGAATAGAAAATCCTCCAGTTGAGCGTCGTGCAGATTGTTCAGGCGCGAAACCATGGCAGCCCATTTTCTGTGAATCAGCGGCCGGAGGAGACCGTTCAATTGTAATAGATACTCTCCCACGCCAGGTTTGAATCGTATCTGGTTATCGAATTGTCCAGCCTGAGCATTTTGGTAACGGCGGACGTCCACATTTTGGAAAACCTCTCCCCAAGCGATTTCATAAATGAAGCGGTCTTCAACGGCACCGAACTTTTGGAGACGCGGAAGAGGCATCTCAATGAGTTTCCACTCAACACGTTTTACTAACTCCTCAAAATCATCTTGTGCCGCCCACTTTGCTTGCGGAAGTGGAGTCGACGGGTCAGGAGCATGACGATTGCGAAACTTTGCAATGAAAGAGAGGATTCCGGCCTGCCCCCCTACGTTCTGCCTTAAAATTGACGGTTCTGAGTCCAAATCAAAGGGAAATGTATGAGGCCAATAAATTTCGATAACTTTCTCTGCCAGTTGGTGGGTCGTCACGCTTTCGGGTGCTACTCCGGACTCCAACGAATTCTCCATGCATAAATCCATCAAGCCGATTAGAACGGCATACTTGTAGGTGGCCGCAAATCTTCCTTCATCAAGCAATGCGAGAAGCTTCTCGGCGAAACCGATGATGCCGCGTCCTTTATCGTCTGGTTGAGTCATTCCCTTTCCCAGTACGGCGCCTGCAAAGGCAAAACCCAGCGGATCCCCCCACGCGGGTCATCTACGTCTCCAAGGTAGCGAGGAATAATGTGCAGGTGAGCATGTGCTACAGTCTGCCCAGCGGCCTTTCCCGCGTTAATGCCAATATTGTACCCGTCTGGTGAATATTTTTTCTCAAGGTGCTTCCGAGTGAGGTCGATCAGTCCCCAGATCTCCTTTTGCTCCTCTTCTGGCAATCTGAAAAAGTCCGTCTCATGCCGTCGAGGCAAGATTAGCATGTGCCCGGGGCTGACCGGGAATTTGTCCAGAAACGCGACGGCAAAATCGGTTTGTAAGACCATGTCACCCAAAGAAATGCGCTCACAGAAAACACATTCCATGCCTTGAATCTTAGCAAGATTCGAATGACCCGTCACCTCCTTGGCTTCTTTGTCGTAAAGAGGGCGAACTATGAACAGTGGGAGGCCGCGCTTCATAAATTCCCGATTGACCAAAGCGCGTAATCTCAGTTTATGCAGGAGATGGAAATCGAAACGCCCTAACCCCAACTTTATCCTAAAGTTTCCATGTAAACATTCCGTAAAGATTGTAGGGGAATATCGAATGTCCGCTGGAAACGAGGAAGCGGGCAGAGAAAGGTTTACGGAGTGTTCGATCATCCTCGCTGAATCCATGAATTTGAGTGACCCCGATACCCGCATCGCTTTTCCTTAGACTGTCGAATGCCGAGCCTTGCCCCGATTCCTCATAAGTAGAAAGCCGATGCAAAATCGATCGGGTACCAGATCTTGACACGCCTTGTGCGAGCCCAGCACGCTCGAATCAGCCAACCCCTGAAAGCGGAGATCCTTTATGACGGAAGCCCTTTTGGTCGCAGGTGTCGTCCTGTGTTTAGCAATTCTGGCCATTCTCTTCATCCTTCTCAAGCGGAACCCGGAGCAACTTTTTTCGGCATTGCAACTCCGCTTAGATTCCCTGGAAAAGAGTCAAGAGAGAATTGAACGTTCGGTGCGCGATGACAATGCAAAGAATCGGGAGGAAGCTGCTTCAAATGCCCGACAAACTCGCGAGGAAATGACAAACGCCATCGTCTCCTTTGGAAATTCATTGCAGAAGCAAATGACCGGTATGGCAGACCTCCAAAACAACCAGTTCAGCAGTTTCACCAAGCAGCTCTCCCTCTCGACCCAAACCAATGAACAGAAACTGCACCAGATGCGAGAAACCATCGAACAGCGCCTAGAAGCAATTCAAAAAGAAAACACGCAACAACTTTCCCTCGTTCGCGAGGATTTGACGGCCAGCGGGAACGCGCTGCGTGAGGAAGTAAACAATGCGATTGTCACCTTTGGCGATTCGCTGCAAAGACAAATCACAGGCATGGCGGAGCTGCAAAGCCATTAGTTCGACAGTTTCACAAAACAACTGTCTGTCCTGACTCAGGCCAATGAACAGACACTCGACAAAGTCCGAGAGACGGTCGAGCAGCGGTTGGTAGCCATTCAGGAACAGAGTACCGGTCAGCTTTCGCTCGTTCGCGAAGACTCCATGTCGAGCGCGAAAGCCCTTCGGGAGGAAGTGATCGTTTCAGTTAAGACCTTTGGCGACTCAATTGTCAGCACGATTTCTGAGCTAATCACTACCCAAACAAGCCAGTTTGATTCATTGGGAGTTCAGTTCGGCAAGTTGACGGAGGCTAATGAAAACCGGCTTGAGGCGGTACGGGTCACGGTGGACGGAAAGCTGAAACAAATCCAGGAGGACAACACCCGGCAGCTTGAACTGATGCGGACCACAGTGGACGAGAAGTTGCACAGCACGCTCGAGAAACGCCTGGGTGAGTCGTTCAAACAGGTTTCAGATCGACTGGAGCAGGTCCATAAGGGTCTGGGGGAAATGCAAACGCTGGCCACCGGGGTCGGCGATCTGAAGAGGGTTTTGACCAACGTGAAGACGCGAGGCGAGTGGGGAGAGTTTCAGCTAGGAGTCCTGCTCGAGGAGATGCTGTCACCTGACCAGTTTGAGAAAAACGTGAAAACCAAGGAGGGGAGCAATGAAATAGTGGAGTTTGCCATCAAGCTTCCCGGACGTGGAGATGATGGTGGAACTGTGGTGTGGCTTCCGATCGACGCCAAGTTCCCAACGGAGGCATATCACCGTCTGCTGGATGCCCAGGAAAAGGCTGATCCTGAAGCAATTGAGGAAGCCGCCAAGACTCTAACGGCGGGGATCAGGACTTGTGCCAAGGATATCCATGACAAGCATCTCAACCCGCCGGTGACCACCGATTTCGGAATCATGTTCTTGCCGAGCGAGAGTCTGTATGCCGAGGTTGTGCGAAGACCTGGTCTGATTGAAAGCATTCAACATGAATTCCGCGTAAACATCTCCGGTCCCTCCACCTTTGCCGCCTTGTTGAATAGCCTCCAGATGGGTTTTCGCACTCTTGCGATTCAGAAGCGATCGAGCGAAGTGTGGCAGCTTCTGGGCGCCGTCAAATCGGAATTCACGAAGTTCGGCGACATCTTGGACGGTGTGAAGAAGAAGCTGGATCAGGCCTCGACCACGATGGATCTGGCCGCCAGAAAATCCCGGACGATTTCCCGCAAGCTCAGGGATGTCCAGGAACTACCATCGGCGGAGTCGGATCTCATGCTGGTGGGAGCAGAGGAGGAAGCGGCGGTGGAGGAAGTGTGAGGGGCATAAATTCAGGATGCCATATCTAAGTGTGATTGATAAGTGTCTAGCGAATAATATTGGGGGCTGCCGCAGACAATTCTTGAGAGAATTTCGATTCAGGAGGATGCAATGGCAAGGTTGACGAGTGAGAAGGTTCTCCCTATATACGCTGCCAGCGAAATGTGGCGAAAGAAATGTTTGATCGGGGATGGTTCAGTATTTACGCAAGGAAGAATCTGGACGATGGACTCCCTTGCTGAACTCAATCAGTGCGTTGTAAAGAATCCCCAGCATGATGCGCGTACGTTCTATGAGAAACTCGAGGGGCAACTCGAAAATGCCTCCGAAGAAGCCAAAAAGCTGGCGTCCGAGATGTTGTGGTTAATGTTCCTCTTCCCTTCTAATATCAACGCCAAAACGAAACGGGAAGGCATTGCACGAGTGTGGTCCCTGACGGGTGCTTCGCTCGACAATAATCACGAATTCCTCTTGCAGCCTCTTGAAAAGGGCATCGGTAGCTGTGGGCAAGCTTACAATAACCTTCGTCCAGCAGAATTGGGCTACTTCATTGGCTCCATGCAGGCTTGGAAAGAGCTAGTTGCTGAAAGATGGAATGAATTACTTGGAGACCCTTGGAAATTCGGAAACTGGCTGGATTCATTGGAGGGCAGCAACAAACGGCAACTTCGGCATATCCTCTTGTACCTGCTTTTCCCAGACACCTACGAGCGAATTTCCTCGGGGGCTGAGAAACGCGAAATAATAGATACCTTCCAAGGAGATTTAGCAATTCCTGGAGACGCTGAGGAGCCAACCGCCTCAGACTCGAACTGGGTAAGAAGAGATAGACAATTATTCCGGATTAGGAAAATCTACTCAGAGTCACATCCTTCTCAGGAGTTAGACTTCTACCATAGTCCACTCAGAGACGCGTGGGGTAAGAACAAAAAGGTCACTCCGAAACCCCCAAAGGAAGGTGTCGCAACGCACGACCCATCATCACCTTATAAAACCGAAGATGCAATTGCTGGATTATTTATCGACAAAGAAGCCTTTGAAGATATTTTGGTCCTATTTCGCACCAAGAAAAACATTCTATTGCAGGGTCCTCCCGGGGTCGGCAAGACCTTTATCGCAAAGCGGCTGGCCTTTGCTCTAATTGGCACAGAAAGCGAGACTCAAGTTTCGATGGTGCAGTTTCACCAATCATATTCGTATGAAGACTTCATTCAAGGATATCGTCCGGATGCGAACACCGGCGGATTCAAGTTGAAGAACGGAGTCTTCTTTGACTTTTGCCGGCGCGCGCGGGAGGACAGGGAGCGAGACTATGTCCTCATTGTCGACGAGATCAACCGGGGGAATCTGAGCAAGATATTCGGCGAAGCAATGATGTTGATCGAGCCCGACAAGCGGAGCGAGAAGTGGGCAATTTCGCTGGCCTATTCTGACGACAGGTTTTATGTTCCAGAGAACATGTATCTACTCGGCATGATGAACACAGCTGATCGCTCACTGGCAATGGTTGATTATGCGCTTCGACGCCGTTTTGGGTTTGTAGATCTCATCCCCGCCTTCAAACGGAGTGAATTCCGAGAGTTCCTAAAGGGACGGGGGGTGGAGGATGAATTGATTGAGCTTATCATATCCAAAATGAGCCGATTGAATAAAGAAATCGAGGAAGATAAAGACTTGGGGGCAGGCTTCTGCATCGGCCACAGTTTTTTTTGCCCGCCAGAAGGGAACGGTAAAGCGGATAGTGTTTGGTATAAACAAGTCATCATTAACGAGATTTCCCCTTTGATAAACGAGTACTGGTTTGACAAATCAAGAAAAGAGAAACAAGAAATAATTAATCGATTGTTGGATGGGATTTGAGTCATGCCAATTCCTATTCAAAACATCTATTTCCTTCTTTGCTATGCCTGGGACAAGCTGGACGAGGCTCAACTGGTTGATGTTTCAGGTGTTGACAGCACAGAGTTAGCGGATTTGTTCGCTACCGTTCTGCTAACTGGGACAAAGCGGCTCTTCAGGGAGGGTATGGATCGCGGATATCGACCATTTTCTGAGGACACCTCCTCACCTCGAGGCCGTATTGACTTCAGCGTGTCACTGAAGCGTTGTTTGTTCCAGCAAGCGAAAGCTTGTTGCCGTTTTGATGATCTCAATCACAATGTCCTTCACAATAGAATTCTGAAGTCGACGATCGGGCGCTTGAAAAAAACCGAGAACCTCGATGGAACTCTTGCTTCACAGTTGGCCCAACTGCATCGTCGGTTCAACGATGTCGAAGAAATTGAACTGACCCCACAAACATTCCGACAAGTACAGCTCCATCGAAACAATGCTTTCTACGTGTTCCTCATGGATGTATGTGAACTTGTGAGCACGTCTTTGCTCCCTGATGAGACATCTGGTTCCTACCGATTTCGCAATTTTCTCCGAGATGAAGGGAAGATGAATAGGCTATTTGAAAGGTTCGTGTCCAATTTCTACCACCGCGAGCAAGAAGAATTTGGGGTCAAAAGGGACATCATCCTGTGGGATGCAAAATCGGTCGACAAGGGCTCTTTCAATTTTCTGCCCCAGATGGAGACAGATATTTCACTGCGATCCAAACAGCGCACCATAATTATCGATACGAAATACTACGAATCCACTCTCCAGAGGTCCCAATTTGGGAAAGAAAGTGTTCATTCTGAAAACCTATATCAAATTTTTTCTTATTTAAAGAATCTGGAAGTAAGGCCAGGCCCAGACAGCAACGCGGAAGGCCTGCTTTTATACCCAACGACGTCTAAAAGCGTTGATTTGCAATATGAAATCCAGGGCCATACTTTGCGGGTTTGCACTCTGAATCTCGACCAAGAATGGCGGAACATAAGGCAGGAACTGTTCGGGTTCCTTAAGCCACATGAGACAGCTACCCTTGAGGCTATTCCCAGGGTATGACAACGACCGGTGTTTCGCTGCTCAATGCGAGTGGAAGGCCCATTGGGGGAGTCTGAATGTTTGCGTATCTGCACAGTATCGCGGGTGGCCTTTGAGTTTGAGCAAATAAGATAAAAGGAGATCCAAATGAAAAACGATAGGGGAGAGGTCTTGGAAGGAGCACCGCTTCGGTATGCTCCTGAAAATGAACTGGGGGTCGTGTTCTTATTCGCCCATCTGGCAAAGCGTTGGCGCCTTAGGGTTGATGAAATCCATCCTGGTTTTCCTGACTGCATCGCATACCAGAAGACTAACGGTAAAGAGAAACGGGTCCGGATTGAATTTGAATACAAATCCCGGAACTTCAAGACTCAGAGACATCCAGCCAAGAAATGCGATTGCATCGTATGTTGGGAACATAATTGGCCTGAAGCCCCAAAACACTTGCAGGTGATCGAATTGCGGAAGGCATTCGGGCTTGGCTTTAATGTCTGGATTGTGCCGGTAGACAGTCATTTTAAGGAAGACCTAGAAAGGCAACCCACTTGGGGTTCTTGGAGCGTTCCGAGTCAGGCGCACAAAGACGACTTGATTCTTTTCTACTTGACTCGTCCCGACATGTACATCAAGTACATTGGCAGACTTCTCGGAGATGCTAGAAAGGTTCAAGCACATTACAAAGACGGGAAGGATTATCAAGCGCCCATCCGGAGGGTGTGCATACTCAGCGACCAAATATACTTGGAGGATCTACGCAAGCACAAAAGGCTCAGGACGGCGGGATTTGTTCGTGGCCAGATGCAGGGCCGTCCGAATGCGACGGCGCATTGGAAGGACTTATTCGATATGATGGTCAGTCGCAACTCTGCGCAGCGTCGAGTGCTGGCGCGGTATGCTCCGGAGAAATTGAGCTAGTCAGTTAATTCAGTGTAATCTTTCGAATTTCTGAACCTTGTCAACGGATTGTGGGTGCCTAAAGCCATTTACTATTCCACATGACGCCGTTGAGGCGCACTGCCCAGTGAAGGGCCATCCGGCAGATGGAACATGGAATATTCTGATGAACTCTGGAACCAGTGAAGTTTCGTTGACGATTTCGGGTGTCTCAGAGCGAGACGTCGATCTCCTCCTCCTTGAAGAATTTATAGCCTCCCCTGGTTTCGTCCGCTGGTTCATGAAGCGGCTCGCCTTGAAGGACGGTGTGAACCACAAGGTTATTTCTGCCCACCGCTCTGTCACGCAGTCGATCGGGGAGTCAGACATCGAGGTTGTTCTTTCAAATTCGGAGGGGCATACACACTATCTGCTGATCGAGAACAAGATCGGAGCCTCGCTTCAGCCGCGGCAAGCCGATCGATACCACGAACGCGCTCGCACGTACCAGGAGCAGGGTCGCTGCAAGGGTTTCACGACCGTACTGGTGGCACCCAAAAATTAC
This sequence comes from Terriglobia bacterium, assembly GCA_020073085.1. Taxonomy (NCBI): domain Bacteria; kingdom Pseudomonadati; phylum Acidobacteriota; class Terriglobia; species Terriglobia bacterium. The sequence goes on from JAIQFV010000034.1 coordinate 28,635, forward strand.
TTCGGCAGTGGCCCGCGACGCACTAAGGGCTTTGATGCCGCGATAAGCTACGAAGAGATCGCCGCGTGGTTTGCAGCCCAGAAGTCCCTGGGGCGGCGGTTGAGGTATAAACAATATCTTCTCGAGTCTGCCATCAAGAAGGCTGTTCATGGGTACCAACCTGTCGAAGATGCACCGGTCAGCGGGTTCTGGCATTCCTATTGGCTCCTGTCGCTGCGCGAGGCGCCGGAGCTTGAGATGCTGGAGCCTCGGGGGAAACCTTCCAGTGCAGGCTTCATCTACTTTCGGCCGGGAGTCCTACGTCGAGGAGTGTGTATCGTGCATAAACTCCCCCGTGGACACCTTGATCTGCAGTTCGCTGGTAAGGCAGGAAGGTTAGCATCACTGCGGTCCAAGCTGGGCGCGTCGATGCTTCCCGGAATGACGATTGAGCGCGCGGCCAAGTCGGCTGTGATTCGCCAGAAGGTACCAGTCTTCAACACGGCGCGAGATTTTCAGAGGCAAGAAGCGGACGTTGTGTATTGTCTCAGGTTGGCGCGGGATCTCTTGCGCTGGTATCTGAAACTTCAGAAATGATTGATTCGGCACAGTCAGCCATCATCTGAAATTCGAGCTCACTTCCCCAGGTCCAATCTGAGTTGGCACACACAGAGGAGAGCGCTGGTGAATCTCGGTCGACTTCGGCCAGTCCGTCGCACAGGTCAAGAACCCTTTCACGCCAACGGCGAGGCTTCGCCTTTCAACCTTCTGGATTTTTGGGCTTGGTCAGGTTCGGATTTGGTTGAGAATACGACGCGAGGGTTGGTGGCGGAGTATATCGTTGCCCGGGCGCTGGGGGTCGATACAGGGGGTGTACGTGAGGGCTGGGCTCCGTTCGATTTGACGACGCCGGAGGGGGTGAGGGTGGAAGTGAAGTCGGCTGCGCACCTGCAAAGTTGGTACCAAAAGAAGCCTTCGGTTATCAGCTTCAGCATAAAGAAGAGTACCGCGTGGAATCCGGACACAAACCAGTTCGAAGGTGATCAGCGCCGACAGGCCGACGTCTATGTTTTTGCGCTGTTGGCCCACCAAGACAAGGCGACGCTGGACCCGCTCAATCTGGATCAGTGGGAATTCTATGTGCTTGCGACGCAGGCTATCGAAGAGCATCGGGCCGACAAGCAGTCGATTTCGCTGGCAGCGCTTCGGAGATTAGGGGCTGGGCCTCATAGTTACCAGAACCTGCGCCGAGTAGTTGCGGAGGCAGGTTTGTGAGGAAAAGTAAAAGAGACAGGCTGCGACATTCGAGCATTTGCCGACGTATTTTCATGCGAATATCAGACTGGGCGACGGGATAAACGGGCGGGAGGGTGTGAAGCGCGGTCTATTTAGCACCGACACATCGGGGCTTGGGCAAACGGCAGGCGCCCCGTTAACGGGTCGCCCGGAGACCTCAACCCCGATAAATCGGGGTGAGAAAACTTAGGGGGCGTTTTTCCCCCGCCGGTAAACCAGCGGGCTGTACGCATTCAAGTCCCCCGAGGGGGACTGTGATCGTGTGGAGTGGCAGTGGCAATTGGCTGATGGAAGTCCGGGGCGGAGAGAAAGGCGATCGGGCATTGTCAACGTTATTGAGAATGATGACTGCCATGATCACTCCGTGGTGGGTGAAGGCAAAGGAAAGCGCCAAATGGGATGCTCTTAACCCCGATTCATCGGGGCTTGGGCATACGGCGGGCGCACCGTTAACGGGTCGCCCGGAGACCTCAACCCCGATGAATCGGGGTGAGAAAACCTGGGGGGCGTTTTTTCCCCCGCCGGTAAACCAGCGGGCTGTACGCATTCAAGTCCCCCGAGGGGGACTGTGATCGTGCGCAACGCAAGAATTATTTTCGGGACAGTCCCAATACTGTTCATTTAACGATTTTAATCGTGATGGAGCGCTTCTTATAGGACTTGCCCGCTGCGACTCCGTGGCGGCTGTGGTATCGGCACAACAGGCGCTTGACGCCGCGAGGATTGGATCGTCCGCGGCT
>JAIQFV010000035.1 GCA_020073085.1 Terriglobia bacterium
TCCAACAACTGGAATTTTCCTATCGCTAACTGGGACAGCAGAATGGGAGACCTGAACTTGAAAATCGAAAATCACAACAGTTTGAACCAACATTCATGCGGCTCAGGGTCTTGAATCTCAGCTAATTTGGACAGCAGTGTACACCAATGATGAATTTGCTTTCCAAAGACTTGAATACATACAGGCTTGGCTCGCTTCTCCTAGAGATGAAGCTGCTCTAAAAAGAGCAGAATCCCTACTCTCTAAATCCCATTCTAGTGTAAGTACTATAAGTAACGCAGTGGGAGAGAGTTTGAGAGAGAGTATGAGAGGGAGTATTGAGCCCGAGCCTAAGTCTGAATCTCATTCCCCTCAACAGGTTTCCGCGCCACAAACCCCGCTCAACTTAAGAGAATTTTTCAAGCGTGAGGATGTTGCGCTTGCATTCATGAGGTTGATGCACATTCCGGGCAACCATACAGGACAAGGCTTCCGATGTATTCTACGGGGCCACACGGAGAGACACCCCTCAGCCGTCTTGAAGAAGAACCCGCAGGACGGGATTATCAGGTATTACGATTATCACAAGAGGGGCGAAGACCTCTCGTATGCTCAGGCGGAAGTGTACGCTGCCCATCTTTATAAGGGTAAGATCAAGAGGATTACTACTCGCCCACTATTGGCGACGTGGGGTATCCGTTTACTTGTTGATTTGGGTTTTTTGAAACCGTTGGATGTGAAATTTCCACCACTTCCCCCCACCTCTCATAGATCATACAAAAAGGTATACGACGGGATCAAGCTGCTCTTTGGGTGCAAATGGCTCCACACGCCAGGGGCAAGCTCTCCACTCTCGTGGAAGTTCTTGGCCGCATGGTGTGGGGTGTCACAGGTGACGGCGGGGAACGCACTCGCTTTCCTCATACAGCAAGGCATTGTCCATAAAGACGATCCTTACGCTACAAAGAACCGGGAGATGAACCTTTTCTTCCCCGGTCCAGATCCAAACACAATTAAACCCTTGGAGGAAATAAGCAATGTCTGAATTCGTAAGCGTTAAAGCAGCGGCAGAAATTTACAGCGTGAGCGTGGCGTTTTGGCGAGCAAGGATTTTTCGACGCCAAGTGCCATACTATCGAATCGGTCGGAAAATCCTATTTAAGAGGAAGGATATTGACGCCCTGATTAACAATAGTCGCATTGAACCTCAGGTCAGAACTCAATAGAAGAAAATACTTGACAAGCGGATCGTAAAGTATTAGCGTGTTGCTGATTCTGTGAGGAAGGCTCTTCAATGGAAAAGGCAATCCGACAATATCTATCAAGCATCGGACGTAAAGGCGCGCGAAAGGTCGCAGAGCGATACGGCCCAAAGAAACTTCGAGAGCTACGCTCTGCGATGGGAAAGAAGGGCGGCAAGACCCGCGCAAAGAGGTATGACAAGGCAACCCTGAGCAAGTGGGCGAAATTAGGCGGGAGACCTCGAAAATTGAAAGAGGGGTGAATAGTGAGCGTCTATAAGAGGGGTGGTGTATGGTGGTACAAATTCCGTTTCAATGGGCAGGAGATTCGGGACTCCGCTCATACCCCGTCGAAGACCATCGCTCGGGAGGCGGAACAGGCCCGAAGGCGCGACCTGGAGAAGTCAGTCAACCGGATTAAGAGGCGCGAACGGATGCCGTTGTTCAATCAGGCCGGAAAGGATTGGCTTGAGGGGAAGAAATCCCTGGCACCCAGGAGCTATGAGCGCTATGAGCAGTGCGTTGACAGATTGAACGAGGAATTTGGAAAGCGGCTGGTCTGTGATATTGACTCTCAGGATATCGCCAAGTATCAACAGACGCGCCTTGCTGCTGGCGTTTCGAGCCGGACTGTGAATTACGAGGTCGGCTCACTGCGCGGGATTCTCAAGAAATTTCATTTGTGGTCTCAGCTAGACGGAGAAGTGAATCACCTTAAAGAAAATCACGATGTTGGCAGAGCGCTAAGCCGTGATGACGAACAGGCATTTCTCAACGCGATCCAGAACAGCCGCACGCCTGCCCTTCTCCCATTGTTCCTTTTCTCAGTAGATACGGGCATGAGGGCATCTGAGGTGCGATCGTTGCGCCTCAAGGATCTTCGGCTCGTTTGGACCGACGGCATCGTGAAGTCTGGCGATTTAATCGTCCCTAAGAGCAAGACCGCTGCCGGGACAGGCCGCTTGATCCCTCTGACTCAAAGGGTGTGCGGCATCCTCACGATTTGGCTTTCTCGTTTCCCCAATGCTGGCCCCGATAGCTACCTCTTCCCCCGGCACAAGATTGGGATTGCAGGGGACGATCAATCGCCCGTTATTTGGTCCGTTGACCTCAGCCGTCCTATGGGCTCGTGGAAAACCGCTTGGGGGAATGCCTGCAAGACGGCGGAAGTTCGTTATCGCTGGCATGACCTTCGGCATACCTTCATATCTCGATTGGCCGAGAACTCCGAAGTCAGCGAGGAAACCCTGAGAGCCCTTGCAGGCCATGTCTCCAAACGGATGCTGGAACGTTACAGCCACATCAGGACGCAGCCCAAGAGAGAGGCAATCGAGAGCCTTGAGAAGGACAGCCTACCCTCGGGTTTTGAGGGGAATTTGACTGCGATAGGGTACAAAAATGGGCACAATCCTGAAAAGGACAGTGCCCAGGAAACAACTCAAGTTATTGAAAAGAACTGGTGCGCCCGACAGGATTTGAACCTGCGACCTGCGGATTCGAAGTCCGACGCTCTATCCAGCTGAGCTACGGGCGCTTAAGACGACCATCCCCTTGCGATGGTGTGCTTACCCTTGTGCCTGCTCCGATCTTATTCCTTGAAGCCCCCCGAAATCCGTCAATCCCATTGAGTCTACCACAAAATTCATCTCAAGCGAACCACGACCCCGGCCGCTAAGACGGAACTATGGGCGGCCTGAAATATCGGGAGGATATGAGTCATGACAGGCTGTTGCTCGAATCATTTTGCCGGGTCAGTCCGCCCAGGCGGACGGCCTACAACGGAGAATCATGCGGTTATGTTGTAGGCCCCCCGATGAGTCATCGGGGCCTCACCGGGCGCTCTCTGGTTTCGGCAGTGGCCTGTTAATATTCTGCGATACCTTCGGCCAGCCTTGATGTGGATGTCAGTTTTCGGGCGCTCGGGCCGGGCTTTCCTTCGGGGCGGGCAAGGCGTAATACTTTTGACAAGATTTCGCCGCAGTATGGCTGCGCAGACTTTGGGGGCGACAGTGTCCCTTTTTCTATTTGAGCGTGGGTGGAGCGATAAAATGGACAAGAAAAAATTGTTGATCGTTGATGAAGATCTTCAGGTTCGAGACCTGCTCTCCGAGGAATTTGCGGCTCAATACGACGTCCTGGCCACACGGTCGATGGAAGAGGCCATGCGGGAAGTTACCTTCGATCATCCCCATTGTGTGATGCTGGCGATGGACCTCCCGCAAATGGGCGCCTCCATGATTTGCAAGATCCTTAAGGCGATGAGGGACACCGAGTCGGTTCCCATCATTCTCACGGGTGATAAGCCGCGAGATGCCTCTTTTGTTCGGGCCAAGGAGATGGGAGCTTTCGAATATATCGAAAAGCCGTTTACCGTCGAACAGGTGTCCAAGATTGTCAAGAGCGCTTTGGACCTGCCACCCATCGAGCGGCGGCGCTCCAAGCGCATGTCATTGAAGGTCCCTTTTGTGATCCGGGGAAAAGATACCTTTGATCACGATTTCGAAGTCTCCTCCGTGACTGAAGGAGTGAGTCAGCACGGGTTGATGGTACGCCTGCCCGTGCGAATCCCGGTGGGAGAACGAGTCGAAGTATTCCAAACCGAACCCAGCGACTCCGAGGGGGTTGCCATTTTGACCTGTGCCCGGGTCGTCTGGAACGACAGCGACGGCATCCGCGGCCCTTACTGGCACGGGCTGGAATTCTTAAGCGCCTCGAACGGCTGGGAATCTGCGTAAGCACTCCCCCGAAGGAAAGATTGAATTTTAACCGCCCGCCCCGCCCTTGCTGCGAGCAGGGGCGCAGGACCGACAGCGCCACACCTCTTCTGAGTCCCAAGACACACCCAACCCGGCTCCGACACTCCATCCTCCATCTGCCATCCCAGTAAACATCGCGAACAATTTCTGCCATAGTATTTCCTTCTGAAAAGTTGTATATCGTGCATACACCGGGAGGGATTGGAATGCCAGAGAAGATCAAAGCCATCGATTGCATGTATTACGTTGCCACGCGCGAATTCATGGAGAAGTGGGACCGCGCTAAACAAGGCGAGCTCGAATGCCGCATGGAGAAAGCGATCGGGGGACTGCCACGCTACAACTCCATCGACGAGATGCTTCGCCTGATGGACGGCGCGGGGGTCGAAAAAGTCTTCATCACTCAGTGCAAAATGTGGTCCTACTGGCGGAAGTGGATGTACATGGACACCCAGCTCGAAGAGGTCCTCCAGTACACCGAAGCTCACCCCCACCGCTTTGTGGGGCTTGCCGGCTACAATCCTTTTCGCATCAAAGAGAGCCTGAGGGAGATTGAACTCGCTGTTACAAAACATGGCTTTAGAGGCGTCTACGTGCACATTTACGGCTTCGACATCCCTCTCAATGACGCGAAGATGTATCCGCTTTATTCCAAGTGTGTGGAGTTGAACGTTCCCGTCCAGATGCAGGTGGGGCACGTCCTGGAGGCGATGCCGAGCGACGGCGGCCGCCCCATCTACCTCGACCGCATTGCCTGCGATTTTCCGGACTTAAAGATTGTGGGCGCGCACACCGGCTGGCCCTGGGTCGACGAACTCATCTCCGTCTGTTACAAGTGGGAAAACGTCTGGTTTGGCGTCGATGCCTGGAGCCCGAAATATTTATCACCCCAAATCATCCAGTTCATCAATAGCCGCCTGGGCAGGGATCGCTGCATCTGGGGAACAAATGGGCTTCCGTGGGAGGAGAACCTGCGGCAACTCGACGACCTCAAACTGAAAGACGAAGTCAAGCGCAGGCTCCTGCGCGAGAACGCGGTTGAATTGTTCAAGCTGGAATAGCGCGAACCGAGTGGTGAGGCAGTCCGCCGGGGCGGACTGCCGCCTTTTAAAGTTGAAGATTGGCAGACATCCCCGCCTGCGGCCTTTTAAAACTAAAGATTGGCAGACGAGGACGTCTGCCTCACAAAAAGATAGATCCTCTTGTAGTCTCCCCTCGATTCCCTGAAAACAAAGTGACGGCGGGTGGAGGTGCTCCAAATCCGCCGGAACGGGGATCACCCCGCTGCCAACGCTTGTGAGACGTTTCACACCATTGATTTTTCCTTACACAAAACCCGCACATCGACCGATAAGACTCAGCATGAATCTGGAAGTCAAGCGGAGGCCCTGCAGTATTAGCTCGACAGGTTGAGTGCGGCCGCAGCCAGAGAGAAGAAGGCGCCCGCGCACCAGGAAGTGTGAAGAGTTTGCCCGCCTTGAAGGACAAGATCGATCTCGACCAACGTCAGAATCCGGCCGGGGCAAGCAACGCAAAATCCCAGTCACAACCTGAAAACCGGCTACTCCTTGCCGGCCTGTACTGAACCCTGGGAAATCAAAACCCAAGTTGTACATTCCAGGGATTGTTCACGAACCGGTTCGATTGAACGATTTGCGGGCAGCTCCGCGCGAGCGGACGATGCCTCTGGGAGGCTTTATGAAGCGCCTTAGTGTATGTGTATTCCTACTGTGCACCTTGACCGTCTCCGTGATCCAAGCAAAGGATTCCAATTCCGCGGCGGGTTATTTCAGCCGTGCCGCTGAGCGTTTTGCCAAAGGCGATGTGGACGGCGCCATCGCAGATTACAATATCGCTCTCATGTTTGATTCAACCTGTGCCCTGGCCTACCACAACCGGGGGATCGCGGAGCAAACCAAGGGCGATCTGGGAAAAGCGATTGCCGATTACAGCAGGGCGGGTGAGATCGATCCGCGTTTCGTTGAAGCTTTTTACAACCGCGGTAACGCCCAATACGGTCTCCATCATCTGGATGAGGCGGCGGCAGACTACAGTAAGGTCATTGAGTTGAATCCGCGCTTCGCGGCCGCATACATCAATCGAGGAAATGCCCGCAAAGACAAGATGGATTGGGAGGGGGCCATCAGCGATTACACGCAAGCCATCTCAATTGCACCCCGCCTCGCGGAAGGTTACAGCAACCGCGGGTCGGTGTACCTCGAATTGGGGGAACTGGATTCCGCCCTCGCGGACCTCACCAAGGCCATTCAAATCAACCCCCTCGCCGCGGAACCCTTTCAAAACCGCGGGGTCGCCCTGCGCAAAAAAGGCCGATGGGCCGAAGCAATCCGAGACTTTGAAAGAGCCCTTGCAATCAACCCACGCTTTGCCATGGCATACCTCGGCCGCGGATTGACCCACTTGCTTAGGGGAAAAACGGTAGACGCGGAGCGGGATTTTGAGGCATCCCTCAAGCTGGACGCTCGCCTGAAAACCCTTATTGAACAAGGCAAAAGAGAGATGACGCTGCAGACCGACAGCAGGGGGCTGGACTCTCAATAAAGGGGAACAGGGAGAAAGCATTGCGAAGAGGGACATGCCAGGGAATTATTGTAGGGTCGTTCGAAAATCCACTCGGCAGATTCGTTCGCCCCGCAAGCGGGGCTCGAATGTCATTGGGGAGACCGTGACCCCACCCTCGCTCCGTCCCGCAAAGGACGCGGGACGGAGCTTCTGGTGGGGCTACAATCTGGCAGCCGTCGGGCCTACGGAGTGATCACCGACCGGATCCCCTCGCCCCGGCGCAGCTTGTCAAACGCCGCGTTGATTTGCTCCAAAGGGTATAAGGCTGTGACTAATTCAACGACTTTAATCTTTCCTTGAACGACCAACTCCATGACGCGCGGGTAATCCACGGGCCGGCAACCCAGCGAGCCAATCACCTCTAACTCGCGAAACATCACTCGCCCCGTATCCAGGGTCATGGGTTTCTCCGAGTATCCGATCATCACCACACGCCCGCCGGTCCGCACAGAGGCAAACGCCTGCTCCTGGGTCACCGGATTCCCGATAGCCTCAAACGCTACATCCACCCCCCCCCCGGTGAGCTTGCGAAGTTCCTTGTCAACCCGCTCCACCCCCTTCGGATTCAGTGCCGTCATCGCGCCGAGCTGGCGCGCCATCTTCAGTTTCGAGTCGTCGAGATCCACCGCGATCACATGGCCGTTCATCGCGGCCGCGATCTGCACCACGTTGAGGCCGATTCCGCCGCATCCGAACACGGCGACGCGATCGCCCGGCTGCACCCGCCCTCGATTGACGACGGCGTGATACGGCGTGGTCGTCGCATCCGCAATGATCGCGCCTTCCACGAGTGGGATCCCCTCCGGCAGGGGCAAAGTGTCTTTGGCGGGAGCGATCACGTACTCCGCATAGCCGCCATCCACGTGGTTGCCAAACATCATCATGGCTTCGCAGATGTTTTCACGGCCTGTCCGGCACATTCGACACTGCCCGCAACCATACACCGCCGGCAAAAGTGCCCGGTCCCCCTCTTTGAACTGCTTCACACCTGATCCAAGCGCTGCCACTGTCCCCGAAACCTCATGTCCCAGGACCATGGGCGGCTTCTTGAAGGTCGGGACGTCGTGGTCGAGGTAGTGAAGGTCGGTGTGGCACACGCCGCAGCCGGCCACCTTCACAAGCACCTCGCCGGACTTCGGAACGGGGGTGGAGATTTCTTCAAGGGCGAGGGGTTGGTGCGCGCCATGGAAGATGGCAGCCTTCATCGGGTTTTCCTCCGGGAATTATTTGTGTTTCCACACCGCCGCGCGCTTCAGTAAGAATGCCGCCAGTCCTTCATGCGCGTCTTCGGTCGACATCAGTTTTTCGAGATACAGCCTTTCCATATCGGCGAGTGAACCCCAGCGATCGGTGGTCGCACGCAACGCCTCCTTGCACAAGCGCAAGGCGGAGGCGCTCAAACCGCTCAATTTTCCGGCCAGTTGTTCAACGCTCGATTCAAATTCACCGGGAGGAACAGCCCGATTGATCAGGTCCATCTGCGCGGCCTCCTTCGCACCGACAGAGTCCCCCGTAAACAACAATTCGGCGGCTTTGCGATATCCCACGAGGGATGGCAATCGGACCGCGGCCACGGGTGCGAACGAGGCCAACCGGATCTCGGGCTGGCCGAAGCTCGCCTCCTCGGAGGCGATCACCAGGTCGCAGCACATCGCGATTTCACATCCGCCGCCGAGCGCGGCTGCATGCACCGCGGCGAGCGTCGGGACCGGGAAGGTGCCCAACGCCGCACACACCCGGTCGAACAGCGGGATCATTTCGTGAACGCGATCCGGGGTATGGTCGGCGACATCGACGCCGGCGGAGAAGAGCTTTCCTTTGGCCGCGAGGACGAGCACCCTGAGGGTGTCGATGTCGCCGGCCTCTTTCAACACTCTCTCCATCTCACGAAGCATCGGGATGTTCAGGATATTCAGGGGTGGCCGCTTCAAGGTCAACCGACCGATGCCATCACCCGAGGTCCATTCCACGAACTGTAAATTCTCGGTCATAGGTTAGTCGTGGCAGGGCGATCAGGCTGATCGCCCTGCTTCCTTCGCGTATAAATCGTCTTGAATTGCAGCAGCGAGACGGCCCGACAGTCCTCACATCCGTCTTCCAGTTCGGAAGGCTGCACCGGCACAGCGCAGACCTCAAACCCCAACTGTGTGTAAAGTTCCATCGCCTCCCGGGCTCGCTCGCCGGCCGCGATGAACCGGCGTTCCCAGCCGGCTGCGGTCAACTCGGGATCCGGTTGAGTTTTCGACTCCGGGAGAATCTTACGTTCTTCGGGCCCCAGCGGAACTCGTTGATCAGAGTGATTTTTCATGACGAGGAACCCTACAGAGGATTCTAAAATATAGTGCCAACTGTTGCTCGATGAAGATTAACTCGATTGACTCTTGGTAGCTGCCCCGACCTATCGGGGCGGGTTTTTCCCCGCCGGTCGCAAGAGCCCGTGATCCGCGGAAAAGAGAGCGGATCACGGCTACCAAACCATACCTCTCCGCGAGATGCTGTCACGCGTCACTATGATGTATCATCTTTACAAGCACTCAAATCTTCGCGGGAAATGGATCCTGGGCCTGTCGGACAGACTGTAGCTCACCCAGCTTTTGTAGTCGCCGCTGTCCGAGAATCGCGGCCCCCAGGGCACAAACGTACTGGACGAGGTCTCCCTCGGGAACATTGACGGCCGCGCCCAATTGTTCGCGCGCCACCCGGGCCATGGTTTCAAATCGCAGGATCCCTCCAATCAGGGTGAACTCCGGCTCCATCTGCACGCGCTTCATCAATTGAATCGAGCGATCCACCAGGGAAGAGATGGCTCCCTGCATGATGTCGGCCGGGGCGGTTCCCTCGGAGAGGTGATTGATTACTTCTGACTCGGCGAACACCGCACACACGCCGGAGATCGTGGCCGTATGTTTGGAGGTCGCCACCAGCGGGCCGATTTCCCGGGTGTTATAGCCCATGTAGCGCGCGGTCTTTTCGAGAAAGGCCCCTGTCCCGGCGGCACACTTGTCGTTCAACCGGAATGATTTCACCTTTGCCGTTTCGTCGATCCGGGTCGCCTTCATGGTCTGCCCGCCGACGTCGAGGATGGTGCGGGTACCGGGGAAAAGGAACATCGTGCCCCGTGCGCCCGCCGTCAGGTCGGTGACCTGGACATCGCTGAAGGAAACCATGTGTCGACCATAGCCCGTGGCCACCACGTAGCGCACATCGGTCTCCTGCAGGCCGGCACTTTCCAGGGCGTTGAGGTAAACCTGTCGGGAAGCCTCCGCCAGCTTGAAGCCGGTGTTCGCCATTGCCCGGCCGGCGATCCCGTTTTCTTCATTCAACACAACCGCCTTCGTGTAAGTGGACCCCACATCAATCCCGGCCGTGAAGATCATGATCGCTCCTTGACGGCGTCAGCCGGCGCCCGGCTGGCGAGGATATGGTCGAGCGCAAAGAGCGCGGCGCCGAGCGCTCCCATGAAGTGCGAATCTTCACTGACGTTCAGCGGGCGTTTCAGCCCCTCCTGAAGCGCCGCAACCATGCCAACATTGCGCGCCACGCCCCCCGTAAAGGTGACTTCATCTTCGACGCCCACCCGCCGCAGCAAACCAATGGAACGTGCCGCGATGGACTGGTGGACCCCCAGCAGGATGTCCTCGGTCTTTTTGCCTTTACCCAGCCAGGAAAGCACCTCGGACTCCGCGAAGACGGTGCAGGTGGTGCTGATGCGGACCGGTCTCTCGGCCCGGAGTGCGATCGGTCCCAGCTGTTCCAGGGGGATGTCGAGCGCGCTGGCTGCGGCGCCCAGGAATCGGCCGGTCCCGGCAGCGCATTTGTCGTTCATGCAGAAATCCACGATCTCACCGCGTGGGCCGACACGAATCGCCTTGGTGTCTTGTCCTCCCATATCCACCACGGTGCGCGTGCCGGGAAACATGTGCACCGCGCCGCGTCCATGACAGCTGATCTCAGTCACCTGGGTGTTGCCAAAGGTCACCCGGTATCGTCCGTACCCGGTCCCGACCACAAACTCCACCAGCATGTCCGGGATGCCGCCGTTCTTGAGCGCGTCGAGGAAGGATTGCTCGGCCGCGGCGACGACATTCGAGCCGGTGTCGATCAGCGCGCGGCCCACAATCTCCCGGACTTCGTTAATGATGATGGCTTTTGTCTGCGTGGACCCGACATCCACCCCGGCTGCATAGGCCATGGCTGAGCTTCTCCTTGAAAGATTTATTCTTCATGGGTCGTCGAGACGCCCCGGCAAGTCATCTTTGTATTGCAATTTCGCGTCAATGAATTGCACCCTGCTGCTGGCGTGACGCCAGGCTTTCGAAGAAGGCATCGATCCGGTTCTTGAGCTGGGCCTCCGACACCACGCGCCGGTCCATCATGTCGGATTCGATAAAGAGGCTCGGGATGTCGCGCCCTGCCATCAGGGCCCGCCGGTTGTCCGCCAGTCCCGTGGAAACGGTGCGACAGCTTTTGATGGGATGATAGACCACCCCGTCGGCGTGAAACGAATCGATCATCCCTGCAATTGCACGGTCCTGATAAAACATGCTGTCCATGGCGTCCCGCACGCTGATTAAAACGCCCTCCGCCAGGCTCTCCAGGGGACGGTCCAGATCAAATTGAAACCCGAGGTTGGTCCCGCCGGAGGCAAACCACAGATAGGTAGAACTGACAAAGGTTCCGCCCCACTCCGCAAACATCTCGTTGAACCGGCGGAATATGGGGTAGCAGGGCACCCCGACAAAGATGAGGCGATGCTTTTCTTCGATGAGAGTCCCGATGCCGTGGGCGGCCTTGTACTCCATCTCCTCCACCAGGTGATCGAAAAACCGGCTGCCGGCCGCCGCCCCGCGAAAGCCATTCGCCACGCCCAGATAAATTGTGCCATCAGTCACCGCGTTGAAAACGGATGGATGACTTTGATTTAATTCCAGTACCCGCTTCCACCCCCGGCTCATCGAATTGGCTTGAGCCAGGACCTCGCGGAGACGGTCGATGTCAAATCGCATGCCAGTCACCCGCTCACACAGCGCGATCAATTCCATGATCTGGGCCTGGACGTAGCGGCGATCGTTTTCAAAGTCCGGATCGCCGGGCCACGTCTGGGTGCCTGCGGCCCTTGTGCCCGGGACGTCCAGCGTGAAGACCGGAATGTGATAGAACCGCTCCCAGATCTCAGCCCATTTGATGTATGTGTTACAGGCATTCGTCAGCACGGCGAGGGCGGGCTTGGGAACGTTTCCCATGGGGTGCCGGCCGCCCCGCAGCTGCAGGGCCACGTCGGCTTTCACATATCCACAGATGTCGGGCGAGTATCCGTAATCCTCGGCTTCATTCAAGTATTCATGGGCGACGCGGCGCACCGCGGTCTGCAACGAAGTGATCTCGGGAAACACCATGGGCAGGTCGAATACACGCAGGATTTCGGCCATGCTGCCCATGACAAAAACATAAGCCGAAGGCGCGCCGCTCTCGATCGCTCCCTGGAGCGACTCGAACCACTGCCGGAACAACTCCGCCCCCTCACGGTTTCCCCGGCCCACGATCAAATCTGCCTGTGAAGAATCCGTCATGAATTGAACCTTTCTCTACTAATACAAACTTGGTTGAAAATGATACAAAGCCGCGCATGCTTCATTGTAGGGGCGCATAGCTATGCGCCCCTACCGTGAGGATTCTCCAGTTACCCCATGCAACTCTATTTTCCACGTTTGCTTCAGGTGCCCGACAAGAATCTGACTGAACTGCGACATCACCTGAAGTTTGGTCCCAAGCTCTTACCCAAAGCCTTTCTGCGCTCTCAGCTCCGCGGTGAATCGTCTCCCATTAACTGAAAAGTAGATTTTCAACAAACGTCTCCAACTGCAGTTCCATCTGATCAAAACTCGTCATCTTTTCCTCAAACTCGCCGACAAAGTACGGAATCCCTTCCTTGTCCAATGTCCGGAGATAAGCGACCTGCTCTTCCAAGCCGGGTTCGCACATCTTCGCCGCGGTGATGATCGCTGCTTCCGCGCGGGCACTCCGAATTCTTTGCAACAACATTTGCTCTTTTGGCTTGCGGAGATCGTGCTGGACCGGACTGTAGGAAGACTTTTCAAGATAGGCTTCGGCGAGGTTGAACAGCGGATCCCCGTTCGTCGAAATATCCTCGAGAATCCAGCGCAACCCGATCATCAGGTCATCATCCACCAAATAGCACGAGCGGGCGATGGCACGGATCAGATCCAACGGGGGCTGCTCGCAGAATCCTCCCTCAAAGACCACACGGATTTTGTCCTGTCGCTTGTGTGGACGGGCCTGGATCAAAGGCAGGACCTCTTCGAGCAGATCATTGTGCTCCTCGCGACGCAACAGACCGCCCAGGGCCACCAGAACGTAAGCCTCATCTGCCGAGACCAGCCAGGGCTGTTCGCGCTTGATGACGTAAAGCGCGCGAA
Organism: Terriglobia bacterium; assembly: GCA_020073085.1. Lineage (NCBI taxonomy): Bacteria > Pseudomonadati > Acidobacteriota > Terriglobia > Terriglobia bacterium. Next base: position 12,997 of record JAIQFV010000035.1, read on the forward strand.
TCAGCGCCCGGTTCTGGTTATAGATTTTGATGGACTGGTGCAACGCCCCATCGGTGATCGGACAACCGGCAATTGCTTCGACACTGCGCTGGAGCCGGGCATACTCGCCGCGAAGATAAGTAATGGCGTGGGTGGAATTGGCATTCTGGGGCAGGTAGAGGATCTGGCACGGATATGTGAAGTTGCGCCCCCAGACGGCGGCAAGATTGCGGGCGGCGTCACAAATCGGGTGCGTCACAAACATGTCGAGCTCGACCCGATGGCTGAGGGCGAGTTCCAGAGAGGTTTTCAGGATGGAGCACAGGTAGGATCCGAACCGCGAGTCCGCCTGGACGGCATCGATGGGCGCCCCACAGATCTTGAGCGGGAGCATCCCGGCGGCATGGACGATCTCCTCGGGAAAATAAACCTGAAAATGACCGATTACCTTTCCGCCCCCCTCGCGCCAGCGACGGACGGTCGGATAGGTGGCATCCTCCAGAAGTTCGCGGCATTCGTAGAAAATGTCGTCGAGCGGCTTTCCGCGCCATCGGTCAAATTGGGGTGCGGTCATGAGACGTCTCCCTGAATCTTCTTCGAAATGTCTGCAGTCAATTTCTTTGCGGAATGGATATTCCCTCGATTGGGCTCGTGTAGGACTGCTCTCCACGTGTGAGTTCGACCTGGTTAATGGCTGGCCGGGATCTCGGTCTTAATTCCATTGGCTGTCCGCAGGATTTCATCCACAAACGCGTTGGCTCGCTTCGTCAGCTTCCTTCGATACTTTCGAAACACCTGCGACGCCTCATTGCCCCTCCAGCCTTTCGGGAGCAGCTCCGCGGGGAGATTCGGGTCGCGGTTTGGGAAGGCGCTGTATTCATGGATAATCCAGAACCGGTGGACAAAACATTCGCTGGGACTGAGTCGGTTCCCGGAGGCCACGCCCTTCTCATATTTCTCCAACTCTGGAACCCACTTTCGCAGAAACATCGCATACTGGCGATTCAGCTCCTTTAGATTCCAGCAGCGTGTCACAAGCTCCTTGTTGGAGATGTGTCCCCGCCAGTGTCCCTCAAAATACTGGACGTACCGCTGTGCCTTGAGATCCTTCAACAGGGACTGCACTTCGACCTGCCGATCGTGGGGCGACACCCAGGTTCCCGGGGTCAGCGCCCCGAATCCCAGGTAACTCAACCGCCGCCGCAAGGCCTCGCGCAGGTCGCGTTTTGTTTCCGGCAAGGAATACACCACCACCCGCCAGCGCCCATCCCATCGCCGGCGACGGGGTTCGAAGATGCGGCGGGTTCCCTCTTCGAGCAGGTGCCGTGCGTTGAGGGTCAGCGCGTACCGGCTGTGGCGGCCGCGGCGTTTCCCTTTCAGCCATCCCTCCCGGCTCATCCGTGAGAGGGTCGACCGCGCCGCCTGATTCCGAACTCCCAGTAATCCTAGAAGCGCAATCAGACTCCCGGTCGGGGCCGACCCTTTGCGGGGCAACAGATAATCGCCGTACAAGGTGAAAATCAGGAGCCGCGTCCGGGTTTGTTGTCGGTTCAACATGTGTCATTTAATTAACGGTCGTCAGAGAAGTGCAATACGAGAAAACGATATCACTCCGGCCTTGAAGAGTCAAGTAGCCATTTTACTTTTTGGGAGGCAGTAAAAAGTGAGCCGTGGAATGCGTGGGGCAGGCGTCCCCGCCTGCCTCTTGGCGAAGCGCAATCAGCACGGAATGAGAAGAAGAATGAGGGTCAGCAAGATTGGCAATGTCCCAATCTGACCCTCGTCAATATCCCATACACCAACGCAGATTCGCGGAACCCGCCATAGATTCGGATTAAACCGGGACGCCCTGGGGCAGGTACGGGTTGCGGCGGGGCAAGACCTCTTTCACGACATATTCGGCATAGTGCTCGCGGCCGATGGCCTCCGCATCCAGGTGGACGACTTCAGCGATGTTTTCGACAAACGGCGAGGTGCGGATCAGGGTGCGGACGCGGCCGTCGATCGTCCTCTGAAACTCCACATTTTCGGAGCGGAACCCGTCCGCCGTGATCTTCTCCTCGCGGAGCGGGATGTGGATGAGCAGATCGTAGCTCTTCATCCATTGGGCCAGCATGGGTTCGAGGTAAGGCTGGCGATCGAATTTGTTGGAAAGATACGCGTAGTTGTCGATCACGGCGCGGTCACAGACGACGTATTGAGCGCGGGGAACCATCTCCAGCTCGGTGGCGATCTGTTTATGCAGGATCCAGAGCTGGGACTCCAGCGTCGTGCTTTCGTTGACTGGAAAGGGGGACCTCCTCGCAATTTCGGTCACCAGTTCCACGCTGTGGCCGGCGATCTTCAACTGGGCGCAAATCTCAAAGGCAAGCGTGGTCTTTCCAACACCGTGCGTTCCAATCAGGGCAAGTTTCATGGGGTTTGAACTCGCTGGGGATTTGCAACCTCTTGAGGGATCGGGTCCGCCCACCGCGCCTCTTCAACAGGGCCCCCGACTCTCTTCGAGGCGGATCACTTGGAAGAAAACTCAGGCGAAGAGGAGTACTCGCACTCCAACACATCCCGTCTTTCAACTCGCTGGCATCATACGTTCTTTCGTCCTCCAATGCAAGGCGGCCTGAACTTCGTGCGAATCAGTAGCGCGAGATTGAAAATCCGGGGCGAGTATGATAAGTACGGGGATGCACCAGGGAGGGAGATTCCAGTGAAATTAACGGTCATCGGGACAGGCTACGTTGGTTTAGTCAGTGCCGTCTGTTTTGCACATGTCGGAAATCAGGTGGTCTGTGTGGACATCGATCCGAAAAAAATTGAGATGCTCAAGTCCGGGCAGCTCACCATTTATGAACAGCGGCTTGATTTCTTGTTCAGCCGGGTGATGCGCGACGGCCGGATCCAGTTCACGACATCGCTCGAAGAAGGGGTCCAGGGATCGAACGTTTATTTCCTGTGTCTCCCGACCCCGGAAGGCGAGAACAGCGAAGCGGATCTCACGCAAGTCCTCTCGGTCAGCGAGCAGATCGGACAACTCCTCGCCGGGGCGCCGAGCGGCGGTGAATACCTGATCGTCACCAAAAGCACCGTTCCCGTGGGGACCTCGGAGCGCATCCGCGCCCTGGTCCGGCAGCGGGCGCCCCGCACCGAGATTGAGGTGGCTTCCAATCCCGAATTTCTGCGCGAAGGATTTGCGGTCGAGGATTTTCTTCGCCCTTCCCGGGTCGTGATTGGCTCGCGCAATCCGTGGGTCATTGAACTGCTCAAGGAGGTCTATGGGCCATTCGTCCATGCCGGCAATCCGATCTATGTGATGGACGAACGCAGTTCGGAGCTTACCAAGTATGCCGCGAACTGTTACCTCGCCATGCGCGTCTCCTACATCAACGAAGTGGCCGCCCTGTGCGACGCCGTGTCGGCGAATGTTGACGAGGTGCGCCTGGCAGTGGGCGCCGACCCGCGCATTGGCCGCCAGTTTCTCTACCCCGGCCTGGGATATGGAGGATCGTGCTTTCCAAAGGATGTCCGCGCCATGATTCAAACCAGCCAGGCATACAAGGCGCCCATGACCCTGATGGCGGCGGCGGACGAAGCCAACCGGAAGCACCGCCAGAAGTTTTGTCTGAAGATCGAGGATCATTTTAAGAAGGATTTGAAGGGCCGAACGTTTGCCGTGTGGGGGCTCGCCTTCAAGGCCAACACCGACGATGTCCGCGAATCGCCGGCCGTGCATGTCATCGAGTTTCTACTCGAGCGCGGGGCGCACATCGTGGCCTACGACCCGGAAGCGACCGAGACGGCACGCCGTCAACTGGGCACCCGGATCGAGTATGCCCGTTCGCCCCACGAAGCCGCCATGGGCGCGGACGCCCTGGTGATCGCGACCGAGTGGAATGAATTCCGGCAACCCGACCTGAATTTCCTGAAGAACCAGATGAAATCCCCGGTCATCTTCGACGGGCGAAACCTCTTGGACCCTGTGCAAGTGGCCAAGCTGGGATTTATTTACATGGGGGTCGGAAGGGGCGGGAGTCCAACCACGCCGAAAGCGGAAGAAAGCGCTCCATAGCGATTAGGAAACCAAGGGAGAATGCTAAGATTCGGAAGTTGAAGGCCATGATCGGAGGCGGAGGAAGCATCGATTCCTATTTGTAGCCCCACCTGAAGCTCCGTCCCGCGCTCTTTGCGGGACGGAGCGAGGGTGGGGTACCGGTTTCCCCCGTGACCTTCGAGCCCCGCTTGCGGGGCGAAAGAGTCGGTAGAATGGATCGCGGCACAACCTTATAATAATTCCCTGTCCTGCTCATCTCCGCAATGCGCTCTCTACGTCCCATTACCCTTCTCGAATCACGAATGAGCGGAGCCCACCTCCACCGATTCGACTCACAAAGGGATATCGGGATAGTGGAGGTCTTCCTGGCCGGCGGAGCGACGCTGGAGGATCTCTTTTCCAGAGGGGGGAGCGAGGTTCTTCCACGTGCAAGGCCTCGAACAGGACGTTCGCTAGGCTTGGAACTGAGGGCATGGTTTCGCCCCGCAAGCGGGGCTCTCACTTTATTTCTCACTGGTACCCCGCCCTCGCCCCGCAAAAGGAAGAGGCGCGGGGCTCCCGCCACGGCGGATCTTCGACAGACGGGGCTACAATCTCATAGCCCTCCGGGCCTAGCGCGGCAGCAGCCTAGCTCGAAAAACGGGGACCGACAGAACCGAGCCGACATCTCTTCCTCATTTTCCCGTCCCTTCAAGGCTGGAACCATTCCATTCTTCCTTCATTCCATCCCAATCGAGTTGAATCGAAGAGTCTAACGCTGAGGTGACGCCCTTAATTTCGGAATTCAGGTTCAGCAGATTCGCCCACTGGCTCTTGGCTGACGCTCAAATCGGAAGAGACCGTCACCCAAGGTCTGCTTGATCCCTCCTGCCTTCCTGGTTTCCTAATAATATTCCCCTAGAAATTAAACTTAATCGCAAACTGCAACTGGCGCGGGTCATACGCCTGTGTGAAGGCGAAGGGTGAAGAGGGGGGCAGCGTCGGATCGCCGTCGCGGCGTGTGGGATTGGTTCCGACGATGTTATTCATGTTCTTGAAATTGGTCCGGTTCAACAGATTGAACCCCTCCGCGATGAAATCCAGGCTTTTCGACTCACCGAACCGGAAGCGCTTGCTGACGCGCATATCAAACGCCACAAAATTCGGGCCCAGTCCGGTATTGCGTCCGACAAACGGGGGCCGATCGGTATTGGTCGTCAAGTCGTTGTTCAGGTCGACGCCTGCGAGAAGGTTGAATGGAAAGCCGCTGCGCGCGGTCACGATGGGGGCAAACGTGAAATTCGCCAGAACGCGCTGCCACGCCGGAGTCCCACTACCCCCTTTCCAGGGGGTCTCCATCACCGCGCTGGCCACAACGCGTTGCCGCACATCAAAGGACGACAACGCTTTTTCATTGTGAAGGTTGTTGGAATCGAACGGGGCCAGATCCTGGTTGAGATCCGTCGAATCATCGATAGCCTTGCTCAGGGTGTACGCCAGCGAGAACTGATAGTGGTGACTCATGCGCTTATTCAGGGCAAACGACATCCCGTTATAAGAAGAGGCGGCGCTGGTCTCGATGAAGAACCGGGCCACGAATCCCGGGAAGTTGCCATTCGAACTGCCATCGGCGTTGGTTCCCTGAAAGAGGGTTCCGATTCCGGGGACCGATCCGGTCGGGCGCAAATTACGGTCGATATTGCGAATCACCTTATTCCCTTTGTTCCACATGTAATCGACGGAGATGGACCAATCCTTCCCGATTTCGTGGTCAATTCCAAAACTCGCCTGCTGGACGTAGGTATTCACGACGTTCGGATCCACTTCCTGTGTCGTCAGGGTGGGCGGGCCGGCGGTCAATCCGAAGATCGACTGCATCTCTTGTGCGGTGATGGTTCGGCGTCCCAGGGTATTGGCAAAAATGTAATGCCAGATCGCCGAGGCGTCGGTGGTGGGGGTTGCCGGATTGAACAAGCGGAGAATGTTTTGAATCTGACGTCCGCCCAGCACCCGGGAGGCAAAGGCCACGGATTGATAGAGCGGGGAGTAAAAAACCCCGTAGCCTCCGCGGACAACCGTCTTGCCGCTTCCGAACGGGTCGTAAGCAAAGCCGAATCGAGGGGCGAAGTTATTCAGGTCGCGATGCAAAGGGGAGGGCTGCAACTCGGCGAAGTAACGCACCCCGTAATTGAGCTGCAACTTGGGGGTCACCTTCCAGCTATCCTGTGCATACCCCTCCAACTGAGTATTTGCCTGAGAGGTCACCGGGTTGCCAAAACCCTGGTCAAAAAAAGCGGGGATCCCGGCATTGAAGGCTTGCAAGGAAGTGAGCGGAGCCAGTAACACGTTAGAGATCGGCCCGATGCCGGGAACCACGGTAAACGCGCTGAAGGGAGACCCCGGCGTGGTGATCAAGAACTGGTTCAACGCGGTAGCGGTCGGCAAACCGAGCCCTCCTGCCAACGGGAAGAACAGCGGAATCTGGTTCGTGAAAACCGCTTCTCCGCCCAGGAAGATGGCAACGGTGGAATTATTGAAGGGGAGGTAGTTGACTTCACCTCCGAACTTGAAGGCATGGCTGCCGCGCGTGTAGCTGATGTTATCGCCCCACTGCCATCGCAGCCCCGTGCGGAGCGTCGGATTGTTGAAATCGCGTCCGAAGTTGGCGATCCCGTTAATGAAGATGGCCGGACCAAACGGATCAATCGTGTTGAGATCGAATACGTGCCGGGCAAACTGGAAGCGCGCTTCGTTAATCACCCGGTCATTGAAGATGTGACTCTCCGTGAGGATCAGATCCTCCTGTTGCTCTTTGACGGTCGTGCCGTGAGTCAGCGTGTCCTGACCGCCCACGCGGGTCCCAAAGGTGTACCCGTTAAAGAAGCTGAACCGGCCGAACAATTGATCCTTGGCGTTGAACTGGTGATCGAGCCGCAGAGAGGCGTTGTTGTTGGTGTTGCGGAACGGAACCCGCCCGTCGGCGCCTTTCAGCATGTTGAAAGTGGTACCGCTCACCGTCGCCAGTTGCTGCGCAAAAGGCGGAAGGGTCGCCAGAACCTGCGGCGGAGGTGTGGGACCGGTCGAGAGAAGCAAGGGAAGGATCTGTCCCAGGCCGATGAGTTGCGCGGTCTGCGCTGAAGGGGGCAGATGGGCCAGAAAATTGGCCAGGGCGGTCTGCGTGGACGTGGGTTGCAGGGCAGAGACATCGGGGAACGCGGTGACGAAGGAAGACTCCCGCTGAATCAGCGCTTCATACGACACAAAAAAGAATGTCCGGTCTTTTTTGACTGGCCCGCCCAGGGTGAAACCCGGTTGATTGCGCTTGAAGGGGGAACGGGTCCCCGTGGTGCGTTCGCTGAAGTCCAGGGGATTCCGGGCATCCAGGTCTTCGTGGCGGAAGAACTCAAATAGATTCCCATGTAGCTCGTTGGTTCCGGACTTGGTGATGATATTGACGGAACCCGCCGAGCTCCCGCCAAATTCCGCGTTGTACCCGCTGCGGTTAATCTGGAATTCCTGCACGGCCTCCTGGCTGACGGTTGGCCGTACCCCGTTGGACGCATCATCAATGAAGCTGACGCCGTCCACGGCGACACTGTTGGAGCGGGCGTTCTGCCCCCCAAAGGAGAGCCCCGAGTTGGGGATCTGCTGAAGGGTATTGATGGTGGGATTGGCTTCCACCACGCCCGGGGTCAACAAAGTAAAATCGAGAAAATTCCGGCCATTGATCGGGAGGTTGGCAATGGGTGTTTGGGTGATGGTGGCGGATTGCGCTGAGCGCTCCGTTTCCACGATGGGCGCTTCCCCGCTCACCTCGACCTCGGTCGCTTGCGCCCCCACACCCAGCTCAAATCCCATCACGGCCACCTGTCCGACCGTCAGCACGACCCCCTTCCTTACGCCCGTGCTGAAACCGTTCGCCTCCGCCTTCACATCGTAAGTGCCGGGGGGCAGCAGAGAAATGCGATACTCCCCCGACTGGTTGCACAGGGCCGACCGCGTCAATTGAGTGGCGGTGTTTGTCGCGGTGACCGTAGCCCCCGGGATGACAGCCTTCGAAGAATCCAATACCGTCCCGGTCAAATCTGCCGATGACGCTGCGGCCTGAGCCCAGAGCTGCAGGGCGGGCAAGGAGAACAGCAAAGCGGCAGCCAAAAGCAACATGCTTTTTCTAATCATGAATCTCCTCCAGAAGATTTTTGAGACGAAGCTTCCACTCAATTGAACCCGTGTTTAGGGGAACGCCCAACCTGTCCTGCCGGCGAATGGAGCCGACCTACCGACAAATGCGCCCAGTCTTTCCAACTGATGAAAGTGAATGACGAAGACGGAGCGAACAAGACGGACTGGTTCCACTACTGAATCCTGAATCAATGCATTCCACGAACGCTTAATCGGATAGTAGTGCCAAACTGCCTGGCGGCATATGAAGGATAAAGCTCAGCTTTCTAAATGAGGACGCACAGCATACATCTTTCATGAAGGGGAAGCAATATCAAAAGTAGGGATCAAAGTAGAACCCGGTCAGCGAGAAATCAATGCGCCACGGGCCACACGTCCATTCCTAGGAGGAAACAAGGAATCGAGTCAATTCGAGGAACCCTCCTCAATCGTTCCCTGACAGTAAAATCCTAACAGCACCCCGATTCATCGGGGTGTCCACCATTCTCCCTCTTCCTGCACTTCAACCGATTTATCGGTTTCCTGTCACTGGCAGCCGACTCAAAAAAAGGCAAAAGAGTTCTCTCTTTCCCAAATCTGGCCTGCGCTTCCACTAAACCGTTGAAAACGGTTTTCACGGATTCTTCCGGATCCTGGTCACCCCGATAAATCGGGGTGCTGTCAAATTGATACGCAGCAATGCAAGAGTAGGTTAATGATGAAGGGGCGCTCGTGCGCCCGGCTGGTCCAAAATGCAAATCGCAGCCTGAATATTTTCGACGTCCCCTATGGGAGAGCGCTCTTCGAACCGGGAACGAGTTTCATTCCCACCCATGCCGGAAGCGGAGCCAGCCAGGCGACGCATCCGACGACCACCAGTTGAAGGAGATCCAGGTAGATGCCGAACCCCCAATGCAGGTTGGGCACATACCAGCGGACAAACAGCCCATAGCGCCAATATTCCACGCAAACCTTGACCAGAATTGAAAATGCAATCATGGCCGCAGCAACGTAGGAGGAACTCAACAGGGTCCCTCCTGCTGAATCCCCCAACCTCTGGGGTACTTCTGAGGGTTGAGGACGCCTCATCAAACCGGCGGTCACCGCCACTGCGATGAACAATGCACCGGCGGCAAAGAGCATATTCTTGCCGAAGAAGAGTTGGAGGTTTTCCTCGACATTGACTGCCGTGAAGGAGTAGCCCATATGAGCGGCTTCAAAGAGTCCCCCGTACACGATCCAATAAATTCCTATCGCGCCAAGGCCCCAGGCGACCTCGCGGAGATTGACCCATCGACGGCGAAGGTAAAAAAGACTCCCCCCCAAAGGCAGAAGGACGAGCGGCAGGACCCACTTTAGCCTCGCCGCCGGCTCGCGCGCGATCCGTTCCTGCTTGGCGGCTTGCGCCTCTGTATCAAGTCCGTCAAGAGCCGCTTCGAGGGAGGTCACGATCTTGACCGAAGGTTCTTGAGTGAGGGCATGGGCGGGCGTTCCTTTCACGACCGACAAGTACGCATCCGTGAAATTCTTTCTTTGGTGATAGAGACTGTCGAGCAATCCAACTTTGGCGGCGCCGTCAATTCGCAGGGCATCCGTGAGAATCATTCCCTGGTTGGCCGCCGGGATCTCGGTGCCCAGGAGTGCGGCCACGGTGGGGGCAAGGTCGATCTGCCGGCCCAGCAGGGCCACGCCGGGTTGAATCCCCTTCCCTGCCATCACCCAGGGAACCGTCATCACATCGGGTTCATCTCCCCCATGCCCGCCGCGGTCGACGTGACCGTGATCCGAGGTCACCATCAGCACGGAACTGGAGAAATCGATGGTGGCCGCGAGATTTCGGATTTCTCTGTCCGTCAGCTCAGCGGCGTTCTTGTACTCCGGGGAAACCGCCCCAAAGTCATGGGCCACTTCGTCCGTCATCGTCAAGTCGATCAGGAAAAGACTTGGGTCCTTCGTGCGGATCAGTTCGCGCGCCGAAGCCGACGCCTGATGCAACTCCCGCTCCCCTTTGACAACATCCTTTCCCAATTGGTGGCCATCGCCTGAAGGAAGCGTGACTCTTTCATCCACGTAAGGTGTAAATAATTTCTGGGCATTGTTTCCGGCTTCAAGAGCGGTCTTCAAGCCTTTCTTTTTGGCAAGCTGAAAGATTGTATCGATTGGAAGAGGACGGGCCTTGAAGTTGGTGAGTTGGCCGTGAACCTCCTGCCAGGCGCCGCTCATCATGACGGCGCGGCCCGGCAAACTGAGTGACGGCAATCCCACACGGCAAATGACATCGGCTCCGCGACGGCGAAGCGCGTTGAGAAAATTCATTTCACGCGATTGGTCGTATCGCAACCCGTCGACAAGGATGATGTAGACATGCGGGGTGATGGGTGGGAGCGGGGCCGCTCGCAGATTTGAAACCGCATAGGGCGGATGATATCCGATGAAGGCATTCCAGGCTCGAAGCGCTGTGAAGTGCGCCAGAAGCCCAAGGACAAGCAAGAAAACAGGAATCAAGAGGACCGGTCGTTTTGTTTTCACAAATATGCTCTCATTAAGTCGGCGAAATCATGCAAGGAATAATGCAGGAGTCCGCACTTCAAACCTGTCCCTTCATCACACCTTTATCAAGCTTCTCTGGCGTTCCATTGCCACGGTCTCAGACCCTTGGCTTTCCCGATCGCCAGCATCCCGCCAAGGAGTATAGCCACGACGACCCCTTGCAGGACCCGATAGCCCAGGTTGGGGGTGATGGCATTGAAATGATCCACGATGAAGCCTCCAGCGATAGTTGAGATCACCTGGGGAATGATCGTGGAGACCGTCCAGATTCCCATGTCCTTGGCATACGAATCGGCGCCGGGGAGCAAATCGTTCACCATCGCCCAGTCCACGGCCGTAAATGCGCCATAGCCAAACCCGAAGACCACGGCCGCCCACCGAATAGAAGTCTCCGACTGGTTATAAACAAACATGAATGCTGCCACCGTCATCAAGCCGCCGGTGAAATAGACGATGGCGCGGCGGCCCAGCCGATCAGAAAGGAATCCCGCGATCACGGCGCTGGCCAGAGCGGCCCAACTGGCGATCTCCAGCAGCACGCCAGCACTGCGTTCGGGATTGGCCACGCGCACAACATCGCGCAGAAAATACTCGAGGAAGAACATTACGGTATAAAAGCAGGAGAGGATCGACATCCGGCTCAGGCAAAGCCATCCGAATCCTGGATGCGCCCGGAAATCAAATTTAAAGCTGGAGACGATCTCCTTGAAATGAAAGGGCCGGGCCTCAGGGGCGGCCGGTTCACGAACTCCCAGAAAAGTGAGGACAAAAAGCACGACCACGACCGAGACGATGACCCACATCATCTCCCGGGGCTGTCCCGCGCCCATGAAATGGCTCGAGGCGCGGGCCGCGGCGATGGTGCCCAGGACCGACATAAAGCCGATCCAGCTCGAGACCGCCCCGCGCTGCTCTTCGTTCACGAGATCGGGCACCAGGGCGGAGTAGGCCGATCCCATGGCGTTATTGGCCACAATGAGAACGAAATACCACAGCACGTAAACCACATACTGCCCGTGGGCGGCGGCTACAAAAAGCTGATAAATGGCGAACAGGTTTACCACAATTCCAAGGGCCATCTGGGGTCGTCGTCGGCCCAGCCGGGAATGAGAATGGTCGCTCAAACCTCCAAAGAAGGGCTGCGCCAACATGGACAGCAGCGCTCCGCCGCCCAGAACCAGTCCCAGGGCGCGACCTTGCATCGTGTCAGGAACCAGGCCGTGGATCTGTGACTGAACTACCACCACCAGCAAGGCGCTCCAATGAAAGTTGTAAGCAAACCAGAAGTTGGTCAGGAAGAATTGCCCGGCGAGGGAGAGATTCTTTTTCATGAGGCCGGATCGGCCTCCGCCACCGAGAAGATCAAATTTCCAATGGGAGGCCGGAAAGGCCACCAAAGATCATACCTGTAAACCCGGGTTTGAAGGATGTTCATCCGCCGCTAGCCTCGATCGAAATTCATTGAGCACCCGCTTGATCTCCCGTTTCAGATCTTGAATGAGGGAAAATCAACTGACGTCTTTCTCACTCAAAAATGAACTGCACGTGGATTGCACTTGTCGTTCGCAAGAGATGCGGGCCGTGCAATTAGAAATTTTTCAATCGTAACAAATCGCTTCATGGAAGACAAACGGATTCAAAGAGGGATCGCAGGGGGAAACCCAACACATAACATGCCGTCTGGCCGAAATGGAATCGCCGGGTCAGGGGACCCGGCCTACAACGCAAAATCATGAAGCTATGTTGTGAGCCCGATGCCCTCACCGGGCATTCTAGGATTTGAGCAACAGCAAGGATACGACCCCATGCATTCTTTACGATTCGGTATTTCATAGCAATGTCAGGAGGTTCGACTTGGCGAACCCAATTCGTGAGGACATTTCAAAAGACGAGATTGAATCCTGACAATTTAGAATGCGCATGTCTGGGTGCAACAATTCTTCCATCTGCCACTTCAAGCCGGTTTATCTTGGCCCTCGATCAGGCACCTAGAATCCTCCGCACATCTCGAAACTTATTTTGAGTCTATCGCATCCTCCTTCACAACGATGAGGAAAGAAAGCGATCCAAATGCAGGGGTCTTTCCCAAACCAGTGTTCGAGATGTCGAATTCCAGAAGTCTAATTTCCACAGAAAAACCAGGATAGTAGATATTTCGAAGTTCCTGAGGGGCATTTACGTTCTTGGGGCCTCCCTCGTTTGGGCCCGAATTGTCGCTGTTGCGAAAATGGAATGCATCTATTTGGTCTGAGCTTATCCCATGGGACGGTTGGTTTTCGGGGAGAACGATGTTACGCGCGTCCTTGTCCTTACTAAAATCAACAGCCACGCCGAAAACACCGTCCTTAACCTGTATTGCTCGTTGAAGGAAGATCTGTAAGTAAAGACCCTTCCATACTTCGGAATAGCATCTTGTTGTTTGGTTGGCACGCTCAGTAGGAAGATCCTTACAACCCGCGGGGTTCATTCTCAAATATATCGAGACACTGCGCGGCCGGATATCGGAATGAACGACTCTTGCAAATATGCGTGAGTCCCCGGATTCCGCCGAGTATAGGGATGTCGTCAGGCATACCATGCAAAGTACTATACTTATCGTTCTCGAAAGACTGATGGAGCAAGATCTCAACATATAGAACCTCCATGCACCTAAAGGAAATCCTCGTAAGGAAATTGTCGATTAATACATCAATTTGGGAGTCAGACCTTTCCATTTTCATCTAACTGAAATGGAGAACAAAAAGATGTGAAACCAAGCGGTCTTTGACAGTCCCGCTTGCGGTCCGCCTCGGGCGGATTTGGCCCACGGCGCCAGCCGTGGGGTCAGGGCGCTAAAATCAATGCCGAGCCCCGCCAGGGGCGACAGACTTTTCAGCCATAACTCAAAATTGAACTGACGAGGTTTTTCTCTGTGTGGGCGCAATAGATAGACTATCTTTCGTTCCTACCGGAGCTCGACTTCTACTTCTTGCTGCGCTTCCCATGGCTCGCGCCATGGGCCAAAGATCTGCCGCCCGTCAAGGCGGGCTGAATGCTAATTTGACGTTAATTCTTTTCAGTTTTCATTTCAAAGATACGAGCTGTCTATCACTGCTTGCGCGGCGTGATTCGATCATGAATGGCGAAGACCAGGTTTTCAGGATTTCCGAACACCATCCACCCCTCGGTTGGACTTAAATGTCGGACAACGCGATTCAAGGCTTCCCGAACGGTGACGTCTGTAAATTTCGCACTCCATGGCTTCGAATAATCCCTCACAGATTGCCAGGTTAGAAAGGTCTCTTTCGGAGAAGAGACCGGAGCTACTATCTTGGACAGCGTATCGTCGGCATTCCGGACCTCATGAAACTCAATTACTGTCACTCTTCGATTGAAGAAATAGGCTGGATCGTTCAAGGTACTCCGAGGATAGATGTTTATGGTCGTTTCGTCTTGCGACCAGGTATACCGCGGATCCAATTTACACAGGAAGTCCAAGGTTTCAGCGAGGGTTGCTTCCTGGATTTCCGCATTGAATTTAGGGTCTGGGGGCGGGCCGGATGTTAGAGTCCCTTGGATGAGTTCGATCGCAAAACCAAGATCTGAAGTAACCGAGTTGAGTCTTGCGACCGCAACGAGGAATCCCTCGTTTGCCAAAGCAAACTTTCCAATCTTCTGGTTGATGAGACTGGAATCCTCCGTAAGGCGATCGATCTTCTGTGCCCGGGCCTGATTTACGCACAAGAGCATCATGAGGGCCAGGGACAATGAGCTGAACCTCAAAGAACAAATTGGTTTAAACATTAACTATTGGGCCCCCCATTCGTAATATTGACACCATCCGACCGCTGTTCTAAGGTGTTATGACGCACGAAAATACCACCGACGAACAAATCTTGCTTAGATCTGAAAACATACCCAGAAGGCATAGGATTCCCTGTTTGAGTCATGAAATTAAGTCGGTCAAAGAACTCGCTATTTGCATCCGTGGCACCCGCTCCAGTGTCCCTAATAATCAAATCTATCTCTGATTGGGACAATGGTACTCCGTCCTTAGTCGCGCTCTGCAATTCAACTATTTCATCAACCTCTATGTCGCCGAACCCTGGCTGGAGCAATTGTCCACTAGGGGAGGTATATATATTGTAATATTGGTAAGCTATATAGCCGTTTGGCTGTGGTATGATTTGTGTTACCCCTTTGTTCCGGAGAAATTTAAAAATTCGGATTGTGATCAACCGAGAAGCTGATGAAATCCCAAGATCCTCTACCCCATAGGTAACGTTGATTCTTGTGTCAAGAAGTGTCGTACTGGGACTATTCCCAAGAAGAGTAACACCGCTAGCCGATGGATTGTCAAATGTTACGCGAGGGTTGGGGGTACTCCAATAGTACTGGCCACCACCAGGATTACCAGTAGCCTGCCATTGGTTGAAACGAGTTACCAAAGGATTTGTCGCAACAAAAATGAAATTATAGACACTGTCAATACTGACTGTGGGTCGGACATTCGTTACCCCCGACGGGCTTCTACCTCTAGGCACTTTGACGCAAGAAACAGGATCATATGCGAAACCAAAGTAATATGGGCTGATCAGGGCAAAGCCAGGAGATATGCCCGTAATAACGGCTGGCACTGTGGAACCATCCACTGTCGCGACGCCCTCATTGGTTGAGGACCAACTGGAATCAAGTGTGACATCATAAAAGCTGAATATTCGATTGCAATCAACCCACTCACCCATTGCATTCCATCCACAGGTTTCTCCAGGTAGTATCCCGCAAGGCTGCTGGCCAACAATACCCACGTCGTCGAAGCTGTCTGGGCAAGGGCAACCTTCCCCTGGGTCCCCTGGGAGAATGATATTGGATGGAGTCCTCGCGGACCCTCCTTTGTTCATCGGACCGGGATTAACCTCCTCATTGCGCTGAATCGAAATGAACTGCCCCATCACTGGCACATTATCCAAACGGGACCAATAGAGGTTCCCATCTGACGCCGAAACAGGGATTTTATTCTTTCGAAAGTCCTCCGTTTGCGAGTCACGCAGTTTCCGCAAGTCAATCGCCCGAGTTTCATGGGCCTTCAGCTTGAGATTCGTGAGATAGTAATCCAGTCCATTGGCCTTGACCGTGAATCCAATTCGGGAATCGTCTTCGCCCATGTTAGTCAGGAAAAGAATCGATTCCGTCTTGGCGTCCAAATGCCAAGACGAAGTTCCGCTCATCGCATAACCATCGCCTTCATTCGTCAAGAAAAAGGAGAAAGTCGCGCGCCCGTTCTGTTCGGTGCTCACAATTTCTGAGCTGATTGACTCCGGCGCGCCGTCATATTGAATCCGGATGGCACAGAATGACAAGGGCAGTGGTACCCTTGCGTAGAAAGAATCTATCGAAATATCCACAGTGGAAAAGCCATCGACAGTGACCGGCGGTAGCACGGCTTGCTGCGGTCCATCTTTCCCTGAGTATTCAATCGTTAAGGTAACGTTTTGCGAGGCGCCTTTCAAGTTTCGCACAATTACATGCGGAATAAAAGTTCCCAACCCCGCGTAGACCGATCCACTCGTTGGTGTGCCAATAGGCACACCGGTCGCGTGCAACGCGCTCACTGTCTGTCGATCCAGACGTGGAAGATGCAGAGTCGTTGAAAATTTGCTCGAAGGATTGCTCATTTGACCCATACCAATTAGGGAAGCCTCCGGGCCCCGGGGGCTTACTGTAATCCCCCCTTCTGGGACATTCTGAGCGTTTTCGTTCAGATCATTCAACAAATCAGCCACGCAGAGAGCCTTAGTCTCCCGTGCGCCAAAATAGAGCACGGAGCCGGGATGACGTTTCGCCTTGAAGTCAAGAAACACATCCGCTGCGACCGGGTGTTCTGCGATATTGGAGACGAAAAACTTCGCATCACGACCGTCCGCCAATCCCCACCAGAGAAGGTGGAGCGCCGGTTGAAGCCCACTCTGGCCATTATCGTTTTTAAACATCCCTGAGGCGAAATGGATACCTGTTGCAGGATTCGCGATTAGGATTTGACCTGTTAGGGTCTTTATATTATCGTTTATGAAATTAATTGCGAGGCTCCCATCCGAGAATTCTCCAGCCGCGTCATTCGGCAGGCTGTGAAGCCATTCTGTGATGTCGACCGAGATCTTCCCTTGAGCCTCGATGACGAACGAAGGTCCAGTCAACTTCTTTCCTGATCGACTGAAGGCTGACACGCTGAATGATTGAGATGTCACTGCTGTCCAAATTAGCTGAGATTCAAGACCCTGACCCGCATGAATATTGGTTAAAACTGTTGTGATTGTCGATTTTCAAGTTCAGGTCTCCCATTCTGCTGTCCCAGTTAGCGATAGGAAAATTCCAGTTGTTGGA
>JAIQFV010000036.1 GCA_020073085.1 Terriglobia bacterium
TCACCCGTCCCGCTTTGTTATAATCCGTCATGGCCAATCTCCTCTCTCTGGGCTTTTAAGCCCGGGTTGATTTTTTTCCTTGGAGACCATTGTACCGGTACTCCGCGGAGATTGGCCTTCTCATCCTATCTACACTCTGTCGGTCCTCCGGACCTGACTTGAGTTTTCTTTCTCTCCTGACCCCGCCCTCGCCCCGCAAAAAGAAAAAGCGCGGGGCTCCCGCCACGGCGGATCTTCGACTGACGGGGCTACACTCTTTCGGTCCTCCGGACCTGAATTGACCCTGCTTATCTCCCTGCCCCCATCCTCACCAAAGTCTCCACAATCACGGTCGAGGCAACGACAATCATAAAAAGTAGAGCAAATTGCCTCAGCCTCTCCTTCGGCGTCACCTTCATGAGCTTTCCCAAAATCACATACATCACGAGCATGGCAAAAAATCCCACGGCAATGGCATCAAAATATTTGAACCCCTTGTACTCGCCCGAAAAGACGAACATGCCGAGCGTCACCAGGTAAAGGACTAGAAAATATCCCGTGAGCGCGGCTTTGATCTCCCCTCCCGATTTCGCGGAGGAATAGTAGTAGATGACCACGGGAGGTCCGCTCATGCTTGACCAGCTGTTTAACAGCCCGCTCAGGACGCCGGTGATTCCCAGATTGATTCTGGTGTGACGAATTTCCTTACCCTGCCCAAGGAACATCAGGGTCGCGGCGATCACACACACCATCGATGTCAGTATGATGACCGGTGTTGGAACGTAATGCATAATCACGAGCCCGCAATAGGCCCCAAAGATGGCATAAGCCTTTAACAGCATGGAGTCCAGAATTCTCAGTTCCTTTCGGTACTGGAAGGTCATCAGGACCCCGGTACCGACTTCAAGGATGACCGCGAGGTTGACGACGGTTCGAAAGTCAAGAATCATGGAGCCCAGGGGTACAAATAGCATGGAGAACCCGAACCCCAGCAGATACCTGAAGTAAAAAGCAACCACGATAATGAGGACAATGAGGACTGTCTGCATTTCATGAAATCCTGGGGCCACACCGCGCGAGGTTCGATCCGTGCCGCAGGCATGCGCTATGTGACTGGTTGCGTCCTGAAATCAAGATCAGGAATGCTCAGTGATTCGATAAGAAGTTTGGGCTTGGTGCGTGTTCACGTGCGTCTGTCAGCGCCGTTAGGGCTGGCGTTTTCGATCTTAGGCCCGGAGACTGAAAGAGTGTAATCAAATTAGGCCCGGAGGGCCGCTGCGCCGTGGCGCATAGCCCCGTCAGTCGAAGATCCGCCTCGGGGTTGGCCTCTCATGCCCGGAGACTGAAAGAGTGTAATCAAATTAGGCCCGGAGGGCCGCCAGGCCGTGGCGCATAGCCCCGTCAGTCGAAGATCCGCCTCGGGGTTGGCCTCTCATGCCCGGAGACCGAAAGAGTGTAATCAAATTAGGCCCGGAGGGCCGCCAGGCCGTGGCGCATAGCCCCGTCAGTCGAAGATCCGCCTCGGGGGTAGCCTCTCATGCCCGGAGATCGAAAGTTTGTCATCAAATTAGGCCCGGAGGGCCGTCAGAGTGTAGCCCCGTCTGAGCCCCGCGCTTTTTCTTTTTGCGGGGCGAGGGCGGGGTAAGGATCCGAAAATGAGTGGAGCCCCGGAGGGGCGAAAGAATCTCTCCCTGAACTCAAAAATCAGCGACCGGCCCGAACTTCTCGGGCGCACGCGATCCGCCCCCTACGCCCATCCGTCGCTCATTGCTTCTCAAACACGGCCACCGCCCAGACCTGTCTGCCGGTGGCGTCGGTCCCGTGATAGGTCCCGGTCAGGGTCTTTCCGTCCGGTGATACCACCACGGTCTCGTTCAAAACCACTTTGCCGTCTTTGCGGGCGACGCCCTTCAAGGTGCGGCTGTTGACGCGCTGGTAGACCACCGTGTCGGCCGCGGGCGTTCCAACGATGGGATATTCCTTGCCGTCAAACCGGGCATCCACGGTGATGGTCATGTGCTCACCCTTGTCATTGATGATTTCTTCGCGAACCCGGATGTGCGTGGCATCCGCTTCAATAAAAGAGACCTGGCTTTGAGGCAGGGGCGGCGGAAGCTTGGATTTCGACGGATTCAGTTTCCACTGGCCCGAGAAGGGATCTGCGGCGGCAAACAAACAGAACGAGACACAACAAAGCACAACGGCCAGTTTCCATCGGGACACTCGAAAGCCTCCTTTGTCAATTATAGGATCGCCGTTGGCGCTGGCGTTACCGATCAGAGGCGCGGAGCGCCGACAGATTGTAGCCCCGTCTGAGCCCCGCGTTTCTTCTTTTTGCGGGGCGAGGGCGGGGGAACGGTCCGAAAATGAGTGGAGCCCCGGAGGGGCGAAAGAATCTTTTCATTTTCCAATTTTGACCAAACGCACGATATGCTTTGCCCTACATTCTCGAACGACATAATCCCACGCCCGCCCATCCTATCGCTTTCTCTTGTTCCACGCCTTCACCGCCTCTTCTTCGTTGATCCGCTCCGGTCCGGCCGCCTGACAGGTGAGGCAATACACGGTATACATTCCGGCGTCATCCTGAGAAATTAATATCTCTTCGTCCTCTTGTTTCGCGCCGCAAAAGGGGCAGTTCCGGAGAACCCATTTCTTTCCGGAATTTGCCTCGCTGAATATCATGGGGCCACTTCCTTTCGTCAAATCCGCACAGCAAATCCTGGGATCCCGAAACCACCTTTCTCAACTCCCTGGCTGACTGTCGCTGAATCAGACTTAAGTATATACAAAGCACTCCACAACTGAACAGACAAACGTCTTTTGGAGTGCGGTCCGCAGCAGCGGGCCGCTTTATTTCGGCACAGCTTGCTGTGCTTTTGGGTTCACCGGAGAAATAGGCCTCCCGCTCTGAAAGCGGTCCGTCACGACGGACCGCACTCCAAAGAATCTTATGTGAGAGACTTCACTCACGGTTCTCGCCACCGGCGGAGACAAACATTTACTTGACCCTGGAACCGGTTCCAACCCGTAGACTCAGCCGCGAAGTGAACGACGATGAACACCAGGGCAAAGGCTTCCCGCCACTCGCTCACTTCTCCTTCCCGGCCACGAGGAAGGAAAAATTCAAAAACGAGGAGGATTGTCATGAAGTATATCGTAGCTGTCGCAGTTTTTCTGATGGTGAGCTTTCTTTCGGCGCAGAGGCCCGAAGACTGCCCCCTGCATGCTCAACACATGCAGCAAATGCAACCCGATAAACAGGCCCAGGACGAAAACCCTTCTGCCGGGATCATGCAGCGCGGCGAAAAGGGGATGGGCTTCAGCCAGACCGCGACCAATCACCATTTTCTGATCACCGACGACGGTGGAATAATCCAGGTCGAGGTGAATGACCCCCAGGATATGAAGGGTCGTGATCAGATACGCACACATCTGCAAGGAATCGCGAAGGCCTTCGCCGCCGGAGATTTCAGCATCCCCGCCTTCGTCCATGATCGGACGGTCCCGGGCGTGCCCGCCCTCGAGCTGCTCCGCTCGGAGATCAAGTATGAGTATGCTCAATCCGCAGCAGGGGGCAGGGTGCAAATCAGCAGCCGCAATCCGGAGGCCGTTGCCGCCATCCATGACTTCATGACTTTCCAGATCCAGGAACACCACACGCGGGATCCCATCACCAAGCCCGCTGCGACGGCTCAAGTCAAGACTCTCGCCCCGGAACAGGTGCAAAGCCTGCTCGGAGGGGAAGGCATGGGGATGGCCAAGGCGGCCGAACTCAACCATTATCCCGGTCCCAGGCATGTGCTTGATCTGGCTTCAACCTTGCAACTTTCCAACGATCAAATCGCGCAAAGCCAGGCCATTTATGACGAAATGCACCAGAAGGCGGTCACACTGGGAGAGCAGATCCTCAGACAGGAAGTCGCCCTGGACCATCTCTTCGAAGCGCAGGAGGTTTCATCGGACCGTGTTCGAACCCTGGTGGCTGAGATTGCAGTCTTGCAGGGACAGTTGAGGGGTGTGCACCTTCTGGCCCATGTGGCGGAGAAGCAAGTCCTCAGCCCTGAACAGGTGGAGCGCTACGTGGAATTGCGCACAAACTCGGGGCCAACGGACCACCCGCATGCACACACCGGCCAATAAAGGTGTATGGGACGGAATGAGCACCTCGAGCAACAGGCGCTACGTGCTCATTCCTCCGATCATCAATACCGAGGTCAGGCCGGATAAACCGTTCTCAGCAGCAGTCCCAGACAGGCAAGTGTCCGTGGGATAGGTCAGACACGGACAATGGATGGTCTTCGCCCAAACGAGTTCAGAATTGTCTCATGTCGCAGCCTGATCTCCTCTGCGTTATAGTGGCGATTCGTGTTTTCCTTCCCTTTGGTGAATGTCGCAGCCTGACCCCATTTGTGCCATACTAATATTTGGTACCCCTGCCGACCTGAAAAATGGATAATGGAGATGCGACCCTATCCTGCAAGCGTCTCTCATGCATGTTTTGTTTCGTTATCTGAAAGCCAGGAGTTGGAGGTGATTATGAACTCGTTCACAAATCCTCTGGTGATTGTCTGCGTCTTGTTTTTTGTCAGTCTTCTCGCCGCCTTTGTCCTGTTTTTCTTTCTCAAGTCGACTGCACTCGTGAAAACGAAACAGTACCAGGCGGGTGGCGCCCTGGCAGGCTTCCTGATTGTTTTCTTCGTGAGTAACAACTCATATACTAAGATTTCCAATTTCCAGGAAGAGATTAAGAAGCAGCAAAGCACGATTCAAGACCTGGGAGTCAAAATCGACGCTTGTAATCAGTTCACTTCGACTCGAGATATCTCCGGTACCGTGGATCCTTACTCAGAACAAACCAAGATCGTGCTCGGTATTGCGGAAGCTGACCTGCCGATCAACAAGAGGTTCAGAATCTCGTCTCCTTGCTTCGATCTAAAAAAGGGGAAATATGCTCTTTACGTCATAAGAGAGGGTCGGAACTATCCCTATGAGATTTTCCCCGACGAGAATATCTCCTCCCTGGATATTAAAGTGCCTTCAAAGTAAGGAGGAAACAATGGTCAAGAGACTCGGCTGGATCTTAATTCTGCTTTTGGCAATGACAACCCTAAGTGTCTATGCCCAGAGTTCTCAAGTAATAGGAGACGTCTATCGAAGGGATGGGAAACCAGCAATTAATTACACGGTCTCACTGGCTGGTAAGTATGCCTTCACAGATGTTAGAGGGAGATTCAGGATCCCCGACGTGCCCTTTGGTCAGTACAAAGTACAGGTCAGCAAAGACAAAAGGGTCCTTGTGTCAATGCCCATTACAGTAAACCAGGTCAATACAAGAGTCCCGAGGATTCGACTCCCGCGATAGTATTGCCGGGGTCAGGTCCGCCTTTATCCATATTAATCATAGGTGTCAGGAGGCAATCTTCAAAGGTCGATTTCCGCTTCCTCTGCGTCTCCTTTGGAGTGCGCAAGTTTGCTTGCGCTTTTGTTCGGCACAGCTTGCTGCATCGAGGGAATGCGCGCGAAGCGGGCTCCGCGCTAAGAAAGCGGGAGCAAGCTCCCGCACTCCAAAGGTTGCTTCCTGCGCCCTCGGCGTCTCCGCGGTGAATGTTTTTGACTTACGTCGCCGGTGGCAGATACAGCGCCTGGAGTTAGGGACAGACACCTTTTCTTAAGCAACTCCGCAGGAATGGCAGCAAAGCAGGTGTCTGTCCCTCTTTCTCTGCGGTGAATCTATGTTCAGGCCGGTGGCAGATACAATGCCGGAACATTCTTGCTCTTAATGCCCTCATTAAATGCGGGGACTTCCTTCGACAAAATCCGCTTCCACGCCTCCAACTGCTCGTCCAACTGTCCCCGCAGCATTTTAAACACCTCATACTGCTGCTTCGTCGGAACGCCATCGCCTGCCATGACGCTCGCGCTATAGCTGTCGAACTGCTCATTGAGCTTGTTGGGGAACGCGAGGTTTGCCTCGGACCCCTTCATGTTGACCTGGATCAGCTCCTCTTCCACCGGGGTCATCTTTTTGTCGAGCGCGCTGGCCTCCTCCAGCAGCGACTTCAAGCCCGCGTTGTCTGCAAAGCGCTGGTTTATTGTCTTCAGATCCGCCCGCAACGCTCGAATCTGGTTGACCGCACGATGCAGCTCCGTGTTCGCGTCCCGCACCTGCATGGCCAGCTCAAATTGCTTTTGAAGATCCTCGGCGCTCACCCCCTTGACGCGAGGGTCCATGACAATCTCAAGCGGCTGCGTCCGGCTCTGGCCTCCCACCGTCAGCTTGACCGTGTATTGGCCCGGTAAAACCAGCGGGCCTTGCGGACCCACACCGGAGTAAAACGCACCCGGAATTTTCACCGGCGGCTCCCATCGCAGATTCCAGGCGTAGCGGTTCATGCCCTCTGCGGCCGGAATCGTGGTGACTTCTCTCACCTGGTCGGGCCATTCCGGGGGCTGCTCGAATTCCTTCTTCTCCTTGCTCGAGAGGGTACGCACCAACTTGCCGGCGCTGTCAAAAATCTCCAGCTTCACCTCGTCCGTGGGCGCCGTCTTGAAGCAATAATCGATGATGACGCCGGGGGGAGGGTTTTCGCCCACCGGGCCGCGGCGGTCGACATTGTCCGGCAAATGCACGCGCACCGCCCTCTGCGGCTTGTACAGCATCATTTCCGGAGCAGAAGCGCCGGCGTCAATCTGCCGCAGCGGAGTGATGTCGTCCAGCACCCAGAAGGAGCGGCCGTGCGTGGCCGCGACCAGATCATCCTCATGGATATTCAGATCGTGGATGGGGACCACGGGCAGATTGAGCTGGAGCGGCTGCCAGTGCCCGCCGTCATCGAGCGAGAAGAAGACGCCCGTTTCCGTTCCGGCGAAGAGCAGCCCTTTGCGTTTGGGATCTTCACGCACCGTGCGGACATACGCGCCTTCCGGGATGCCGCCGGCCATCAAGGTCCAGTTCTTTCCGTAATCGGCCGTGCGATAAATGAACGGCCGGAAGTCATCCAGCTTATGCCGGTCGACGGCGATGTAAGCCGTGCCCGGATCATAGTGCGAGGCTTCAACGATGCTGATCATGCTCCATTCCGGCAACTCCCGCGGAGTGACGTTCGACCAATGCTCGCCGCCGTCGGTGGTGAGCTGGACCAGACCGTCGTCGGTCCCCGCCCAGATCGTGTCTTTCTTCAGCGGCGATTCGGCCACCGCAAAGATCGTGTCGTAATATTCAACGCTGGTGATGTCGAGGGTGATCGGGCCGCCCGAGGGCTTCTGCTTCGATTTATCGTTGCGCGTGAGATCGGGGCTGATGGCCGTCCAGCTTTGCCCGGCGTCGCGCGATCGGAACAGCCTCTCCGCGGCGGAGTAGAGCGTGTTGGGATCGTGGGGCGAGACCAGCAGCGGCGAGGTCCACTGAAAGCGGTGCAACAGTTTTTCCGCGCCATTGCCCGACACATCGAGCGGCCACACCGAGATATCCACCACCTGTTCGGTGCGCTTGTCAAACCGCGTGATCAGGCTTTCGGCCCCCGCAAAAACGATGTTGGGATCCGGCGGATAGGGAGCAATGTAACCCTGCTCGCCGCCTCCCACCGGATACCAGTCCTGGCGGCCAATCACGCCGTCGTCATCGTAGCTGCTGATGGCGATGGTCGAGTTGTCCTGTTGCGCCCCGTAGATGTAATACGGCCAGCGATTGTCGGTGATCACATGATAGAACTGGGCGGTGGGCTGGTTGTACTGCGTGGACCAGGTGGCGCCTCCGTCGGTGGAAACTGTGGCGCCGCCGTCATCGCCGTTGATCATGCGCTCGGGGTGGTCGGGATCGATCCACAGGCCGTGGTGGTCGCCATGCGGCGCGGGCAGCAGGTTAAAGGTCCGGCCGGCGTCGGTGGAGCGGAACATTCCCGTGTTGAGGACATAGACCGTGTCGGCCGACTTCGGGTCGGCATAGACGTGGCTGAAATACCAGGCGCGCTGGCGCAGGCGGCCGTCCTCGTTGATGCGGATCCAATTCTCGCCGCCATCGTCGGAGCGGTACAGCCCGCCCTCCTTCGACTCGATCATGGCGTAGACGCGGTTGGAATCGGCTCCGGAGACCGAAACGGCGATGCGGCCCATGATACCGGCAGGGAGGCCGTGCCCTTCCGCCCGCGTCCAGGTGCTGCCACCATCGGTCGACTTGTACAGGCCGCTGCCCGGACCGCCGCTGTTCAAGCTCCAGGGCGTCCGGTAAACCTCCCACAGCGCGGCGAACAGGGTATGGGAGTTGTGGGGGTCAAAAACAATGTCAATCGCCCCGGTTTTGGTGTCTTTATAGAGGACCTTCTGCCACGTGGCGCCGCCGTCGGTGGTGCGAAACACGCCGCGCTCTTCATTGGGTCCATAGGCATGGCCCAGGGCGGCCACAAAAACGATGTTGGGGTTGCGGGGATCGACGATCACGGCACCGATGTGCCGGCTGTCTTTGAGGCCGATGTTGCGCCACGTCTTTCCGGCATCCATCGACTTGTAGACGCCGTTGCCGTAAGAGATATTGCCGCGGATGCAGGCCTCTCCCGACCCGGCATAAATGATGTTGTGGTCCGACGCCGCAACGGCAATAGCCCCGATCGACGCCAATAAAAGTGGGGACTGTCCCGCTCCCCAGGGGCTGTCCCCACTTTTGTCTCCACGTTTCGTTCCAGTCGACTCGGCGCTTGGGGACTGTCCCGCTCCCCAGGGGCTGTCCCCATTTTTCTTGCCGGTAGACGCGGCAACTGCCCCGTTCGTGCCAACAGTCACAATCGGCTGCTTATCCGATATCGGCCGCCAATTCGCCCCCGCATCGGTCGACTTCCAGATCCCGCCCGAAGCCGCGCCGAAATAAAACACATTCGGTTCGCCCTCGACGCCGGTCACCGCCAGCACGCGGCCCCCGCGAAATGGCCCCACCTGTCGCCAGCGCATGGCCCCAAACATCTTTTCATCAACCTGGCCCGCTGAGTGGGGACTGTCCCGCTCCTCAGGGACTGTCCCCACTTTTCGAGCCTGGCCCATTGAAGGCGATTGTGTCGGTGCCGTGCGGCCCTTGGTCTGGGCAAACGAAATACAACTCAATCCGAACAACAAGATCACAACCCAACGGCTTCTCGAGATCATGTTAGATACGTCTCCTTTAGTGATTCACTTAGGATGAGAGGTAGTAGTGACTGATGACAGCATCTCACGAAGTGGTACGCTTTGGTAGCCGTGATCCGCTCGCTTTTCCGCGGATCACGGGCTTTTGCGACCGGCATGGAAAAACCCGCGATCCCCAAAAACGGGATCACGGCTACCAGAACTTCTTGTCTTGGTAGCCTCGCCGGCGCTCTTTGCCGGCGGGGGCTCTTCCGCGAATTCGTCCATCATCACGGAATCATTTCCAGTGCAATCAAAGTCCCCCGCGATCCCCAAAAACGGGATCACGGCTACCAGAACTTCTTGCCTTGGTAGCCTCGCTGGCGCTCTTTGCCGGCGGGGGCTCTTCCGCGAATTCGTTCATCATCCCGGAATCATTCCCAGTGCAATCAAATTTCCACTCGATCCTCCGCCGTGGCGGGATCACGGCCCGCCTCGGCAGGCTTGTGCAACTCAACATTCATAGGCCGAAGAGTGACGCTGTATTTGATCATCATCAAACGAGGAAGAGTCGCCATCTTGGGAAGATTTCCTGCCGTTCGAGGATTGACCAACGCCGCTCGTCGGATGCCTTCGTTGCGACCTCTGAGTGAAAAAGCGTTCCAGATTCTAATCGAATTCGCCTCGCTCGTCACGATAATCAATGACAGCGAATTGGGGTGAGATTGGGACTAGGACATGGCGGGGTGGCGCATACCCCGATCTATCGGGGTGTGAGGTGAAGAGGCGATTTGCTATCTAGCCTCAAGACGAGAGTTCTCTCACAGAGCGCCGCCCGCCGCGGCGGGCCAACAGCGCATGTGTGCCCCACCCGGCGATTTGATCTCAATCGTTCTTCGGAACCCGGATCAAAACTTCCCAATTCACTATTCGCAACTCAGAATGCCGCTTTTCACATCAGCGTTTGCCGGAGGTTCGGTAAACAGCTCTCCGTTCTTTTGCGCTGAATCCGATCCTCCGTCTTGTCCCCTCTGGCGGCTTCGTCAGTTTTCGGATCGCATCGAAGATAACGCTGATTTCTTCGTCGTGTTCTTCGATCCGTCTTTCAAGCTGTGCCAATTGAAGGGCCAGCTCTTTATGCCTCAAGAGAAGCTTTCGGAGTTTCACGAACACCCGCATGATTTGAATGTTGACAAGCACCGCCCTCTTGCCGCGCAGGACACTGGAGAGCATCGCGATGCCTTGTTCGGTGAAAACGTACGGAAGATACTTTGAATGCTCCCCCCTTTTTAGGGTGCCAAAATGGCGCCTTAAAGAATCGTTTTCCTCCACCGATAACTGAAACATGAAATCCCCTGGAAAACGTTCCATGTTTCTTCGGACCTGTCTCTTGAGCTGTCTGACTTCTGCGCCATAAAGTTCGGCCAAGTCACGGTCCAGCATGACCTTCTGCCCTCGAATGAGCAGAATCTTTTCTTCAATCACCTCCACGGCCACAAGTTCTTTCATTCAGTCCTCCCCTTCAGCTGGCCGCTGGGGCCGCTCCCCTTCAACCAGAGTTCGAAAAGCCATCCGATCCAGGCTTGGCGGTCGTGGATGAACTGGAGCAGAAGCCGGCGCTCATGACAGCGGTGGGTCAAATGCCAGATTTGTCCCGGCAGATAATGCCGATGTGCTCTCGCCATCGCAGGTTTTCTTGCTGATCCAGGTTGCCAAATGGGGGATTATTTCGGGGGCAAAAAAACAGGTCCTAAGACTCAAATACCACCCTCTTTTCGGATGATCGACAAGAATTTCAATGAGTTGACTTGGTCCGACCCCAAGCGAATTTTCGGCTATATCCATCCATATCCGGATGGCAACGGACGGATGGCCCGCTTCCTGATGAACGTGATGCTGGCTTCCGGCGGCTATCCCTGGACCGTCATCCGCGTCAGGGATCGCGACACTTATCTCAAGGGCCTGGATCGCGCCAGCATCGACATGGATATAAGACCGTTCTGCGCGTTCGTGGTGGAGCGCGTGCGCTGGTCCCTTGAGAGACACGATCTGAAATTTCCTGCGCCGAAAGAAAGGTATGTTGTTGGCCGGGATATTGTCCTTTTCTGGGGGCAGGACGAAGCAACGCGCGTGCAGTGCGCCATCAGCAGGGAAGCCTTGGACGATGACTTCGGGGGCGACGACAAGGACAAGCTGGAAGTATTCAGAACGAACCGTCAGGTCATCGAGCAGGATGCGCGGCGGAAATATCTCGCGGGCGACACGGAAGCGGACGGATCTGTTCTCATCCGCATCGGAGATCTCTAAGTGAGCAGGGGGGTATCCTTGTTGGTTCCTGCGGCTCGGCGTCTCCGCGGTGTAGCCCTAGGCTTTCCTGCGGATCCAAGTTGCCAAATGGGGGATTATTTTGGGGGCAAAAAACAGTTTCTAAGGCTTAAATACCACCCTCTTTTCCAATGATCGACAAGAATTTCAATGTGTTGACTTGGTCCGACCCCAAGCGCACTTGTTCCCTCATTTCCAAATCTAATTCGTGGAGATACGGCTGATTACCCCAGATCTATTGGCCCCCACCGCTTCAGCATTGCGAACTAGGATTGAATAAACCTACTCCTCTTTATTTCGTACTTGACATGTGGCTTATCAAGTCCAATAATAACTTTGTTCTTTGCCTATGGCAGGGGACCTACAGAGGTTTCGGCCGCTGAGCCAGCGTGGCAAATCAGCGGCCATTACTTTTTAGGGGTCCATTCCGGACCTTTTCTGATTTTGTCGATGCTATTATCCGCGACATACGCCGTTTTGAACTCTGCCCGTGAGATTCCATCCTTCTCTTTCCTGATTTGAAGGACGACCACATAGCTGTCGTACACGACACTCACCCTCCAAGTCGGATCATACCTGCTCTTGCCCTTGTCCCAACCCTGATAGAGCTCTGCCTTTGGATCCTGGAGAGTTGCTTTGATCCAATCGATCCTCTCCGCGCGCACCCGGGAGAAACGATCCTTGATGCTGTTCCTTTTTGAACTTTCGTAAAAACAGTGAACAAATCGCCCTTTGCTGAACCGGACGCTAATTCCGTCGAAAGTGACCACGGGCGCCGTGCAATAGAATCTCTCATAATGCCGCCGATAGTCCTCCTCAGTGGGATAGATCACGAGAGGAGGCTCCATCCTACCAGCCCCCTTCCAAGCGAATCACGAAGATATTGAACTTCTGTTCATTTTTTGTCGTCGGTTGGAGCCGTGGAAGGCTTAGACGCCCTTCCAAATGGCAGAGCACCTGATCCTTTGCTCCTCCGGGCCGTATGCTGTTGTTGAGTCGGGAAGCGGTTGCGCCCAACAAAACATCTACCAACTGAATCAAGACCAGCTCATTTGATGGAAGGGCTTGTACGCCTTGAATAGATGAAGAGAGATTGGCATTCTGCAGGCAATCTCGGAGGACTGCCAGCCGATCGCGTTGCCGGTTGCTCTTGAGATCACAAAAAATGGCATATTCATTGAAATCGTAAATCCAATGATGAATCAGTTGATAGTAAAACTTGTAAAACCCCAGCTCTTGATCATTTCCGTGGTAGCGAAGAAGATTGACTTTCTCAGCTTCCACGGCAATGCAGCGGAATCGGAGGTCGAGTCCAAAGCCGATGAATAAGTCGATAAGCTTTTTGTAGAAATCAACGCGAGAATTAGAGGTCTTCTGCCACTTAACCTCGCCACGAACATCGAACTCTTTCTTGAGCCGATTAATCCTTTCCTTGATTTCGGCGCGTTTCTCAGCCGGAAGCCATAAACCGCCAATCAATAGATTCTTATCTTTCTGCTCACTCTTGGTGGAGAGGAGGTCTTGCCGGCTTTCATCGCAATAGATTTCAAATTTCATGGTTGGGTACTCAATTGATTAGCGACCTTCTTCTCGTAATTCTAATCACTTCCCAATGAGAATCGAATGGGGCGTCCCCGGCGCTGATTGGATTTGCCAAAAGAGCTTGGTATGATTGATTAGGCATGGAATGGGGGGTGCGATCCACAATGTTTGTGACCCCTGCAATCCTAAGGCCTAAATTTCGCCCTTTTTTCCGATGATCGACAAGAATTTCAATGCGTTGACTTGGTCCGACCCCAAGCGAATTGGGGTTGTAACCACCGGCCTAGAATGGTGAAACGACTTGGTTTTCGGTTATGGACGCTGCAGGGCTTCCCGGCACCAGGCGGCGCGTGCCGCAAGTTCTTCTGCCAGCCGGGCGATGATCGGATGAGCGAGCCCTTCCTCAGTCATGCGGCGTCTGATATCGGACACATGGTCTGCGAGCTGCTTTGCGAAATCATCCACGCGCTGGATCATGGCATCGGGATCGAGGTGCAGCTCTTCGGCCAGCCTGCGCCAGTGATATAGCTGGATATTACGCAAGCGGTACTCGCCGCCGAGTTTCATGGAAAGCTTGACGCGCTCGATGTCGATGTTCGGATACGGGAGGACGCTCGCCACGTCATAGAGGGGCGCAAGACGTACCCGGGCTTGTCTGCCGATGAGCAGGGCGTAATTCTTGCCGTGAGCGTCCGTGCCCGCGATGAGCCAGTTGTAAGCGACGGCGTCGAGGAAGGTGCTCGTATCCTCTGGCGCGTTTGTCGAATAGGTTCTCAGCAATTCGACGATATCGCGGATTCCAGGCCCACCTTCGTTCTGACATTTGCGGGTAGGGGGAATGCCGAGCGCCTGGCATATGTCTTCTTGATGGACGCGCCGGATACAGGCGGGGGTGCGGGCGCGGTCGTAACGCTCCAGGACGATGGCGACCTCATCCTGAAAATGCATGATTCTGGAATCCGCGACGGGAAGGCCGAGGGCGCGTCCCAGCTCCAGACAGAAATGTTCGTTCTCGACATGGCCGTCGAAGTCCCCGGACGGGGGCTTGAGAATATGGGTGGTAGGCACGCGCCCCGAAGGGACGCCCCATCTGCCGTTTTCAAAGAGAAGCGCGGTTTTCGGTTGTGCGCCGGCAAGACTGAACTGGCCGGTATCGCGCGGAATGCGCCACGCGGAGTGGTCCTCGCGCAAGGTGTGCAGACGCTGCGCCATCGCGGCCTCATCGAGCCATTCGATCGGTGGCGGTGCCTCTCCGAGAATGGCTTCGAGCCTTTCGGGCCGTACGAACTGGACGGCTCCGGCGCAATCCTCGCCAACGCAAGCAATCAACGCGAAGACGTTTCTTGCCGAGACGTGGAACTTGCGCGCCCAGTGGTCGAGCACCATTTCGTTGTCGGGAAGGAGTCCCCACAGGTAGGGATCGATCCTGGCGTTTCCGTGCTCGGCGAGGGCGAGAGGCATCGAGATCGACAGCGGGTAGGCGTCGGCGGCAGTCCGCCACGCCTCGCTGTATCTGAAAGACAGTTTTCCCCTGCCGTCGCGCGCGACCCGGCCTGTTTCGCGGCCGTCAAGAATGGCGATGAGCTCCGCGTTCATTTTCTTTTCCTGCGCGCAGTGGCGACAATAGTATCAATATCCACGTACGTATCCATGTCCTTCGGTCTTCCCGGATCGGGTTTATCGGCATCCAGTTGGATTCCGATGGCGTCTACGGTGCGCAGCAGCAGACCGATGGCAGCGCGCGGCTTGCCCTTCTCCACTTCCACGATCCACTGCCGGCTGACGCCGACCTTCTGCGCCAGGGACCTCTGGTCGAGGCCAAGGCTGGTGCGGTGGCTGCGGATAAGGGCCCCGAGATCGGCTGGCGTTCGAATGCGCATAGCTTCTCCTCATGTCAGATGTCGGCGTTCGACGACATTGTATCAAAGTCATCGATCGGAGACAATTTTAGAAAGTAAACGATCGGCGACATTCCGGAATGTCAGCGACCGGCGACACAGTGTGTAAGTTAAGGCAGGGCCAAGCCTCTGAATGACGGACAACTGGACAATTACGAATTCGCTTCCGCGAGCTGATTTTTATAACGCAAAAGTGTAACACATGGAAGGCCCGTGATAACGCAAAAGTGACCCACCCCCCAGACCTCTGCTAGAGTGCCGGGACGTCGGCAAGTCATAGTCATAGCAGAGGGTTGAGGGAGGTGGGTCCTTTTTACATGATCATCTGCCCTCCAAGTGGGTACCTTTTACGTTATCATTATCACCTACCTGCGCGTCCCCTCCTCACGCCATAGTTTTTATGTACAAGAAAGCGCAATCCTTCACCACGAAAGATGGATTAGATGCGACCCCACCAACTTTCAGCCGAGAAGCCCTGGACGATCATTTCGGGGGGGACGACAAGGACAAGCTTGCAGTATTCAGAGCGAACCGTCAGGTCATTGAGCAGGACGCGCGGCGGAAATATCTCGCTAGCGACACAGAAGCGGACGGATCTGTTCTCATCCGCACCGGGGATCTGTGAATGAGTAGTGAACAGAACCAGGGACCGCCACCTATTTTTCTGGCTTTGACCCCAAGCGCATTAAATTCGTGGCTGTCTCTAGTTTCCTTCCATGCGACTGGGGGAACCTTACAGAATGCTCGGCAAGCTACGAGGGGTCGTGTTGCATCTTGACACAAGTTTGAGATTTGTAACCATGCTGTTACCCATTATTTCAACAGAAAATTGTAAATTTAGACCTGATCCTGCCATCGCAGTAAATTCCATCTGGAATTGATAACGGACTTGGTGTACATTGAAAATCAAGCAATAGAGGTTTTTCACTGCTCCCACTTAGTGGGGGATTCTGTGAAGAAGGCAACGGTTTCACTCCTATACTAATGAGCAATGCATGAACCGTTGTGGTGCTTTGAACTACGCGCAGCCTCACTCTGGGTTTTCCGCTACGGCGGTTCTCCAACGGCAGGCTGGTCAAGCGGCTATAGCGCGGCGTGCCGCAGTGAGAGGCGGGTGTCTTGAGCTGGGAACATTTCTCATTAAGTCCAGTGCGCCGTTTTTTTCGGGAGGCCGACATGGGCAGGAAAAAGGTCCGTGAAGCAGTGCAGGGGTACATGAGGCTAACTCGGTTCATCTTGACTCTGACCCTTGCGACAATTGCTGCCCATCCAGCTCCTGCTCAAGACCTGAAACCTGTCTCCACTGCCCTTGCGTCCCAAATCTCCTCGTCCGGTCGCAAGAGGATTGCCGTCGTTGATTTTACTGACCTCGAAGGAAATGTCACTAAGCTAGGCCGCTATCTGGCTGAGGAACTCTCTGTCAACTTGCTCGGGGATGCCAAAGGCTTCCAGGTAATCGACCGCACCCATCTGAAGGCGATTCTCCAAGAACATCGGCTCTCGGCTACGGGAGTAATTGATCCTCAGACGGCTCGCAAATTGGGAGAGATCGTTGGTGCGGATGCACTCGTTACAGGCACAATCACTCCCTTTGGCGACACAGTTCACCTATCAATTAAAGCAATTGATCCCGCAACGGCTAGCATGGTTGCGGCCACCACAGCGGATATCCCGAAGACCCCTGCCATTGGTGCTCTATTGGGAGAGTCTCTGACATCCCCAACGATCTCAACGGCGGACTCCACGAACAGAGCAAGCAATGTAGGTGGAAAGCCCGCCTCGATTGGCGTAACCGTGCAGTCGCACGGCTTTGTTTTTGCAGTTCAGAACTGCCATCGTGTGGGTGACTCCCTCACATGCTTGGGCTCCATAAACAATCAAATGCAGGAGAGGCGCGTGCTTGACCTTAGCTGCTGCGGCGCCGAATATTCCCAAGTGATTGACAATAATCATGTCCAGTATGCCTTGGCCTATCCCATCCGGTATTCTCTTGTCTTTGGCGCGAGGGGCCAACGGCAGAAGCTTGAAAACGATCTACCGGTCACCTTCAAGCTTTCTGTGGAGAACTTCTCTTCAACGGCCACGTCCGTAAGTATCGTTTTATCTTGCATGGCCTACGGCGATACATACGCCAGAAACGACTTCAAGGTTACGCTTCGTAATATCCAGTTAAGTAGCAATTAGCTACGACAATCTCCAACCTGCTTGTGCAGCTTGGGCAGGTTGGGTGCGAAAAAACGCAGTCCCGTTCCGGCTGATGGTGCCGGAGAAACGCTTAGGCGAACAAGCCTTCCTTCAAGGACGTAGTACTAATGAGTGAAAATGATTCTCTTTCCAAAAAGTGGTACTACCGATTTGGAGTCGTCGTAGCCTTGTTAAGCAGCCTCACCCTCTTGTTCACCTTGCGGAAGGATATACGTGAAGCTATCTTTCCGCAAGAGCCGACGACGAGTGTTCGCAGTGACTCTGCAAACCTACCTCGACAACCTGACTCTGGCGGCTCCAATCTTCCGACTGCAAGGACCACGGGGCTCTCTGCGACGCCTGCTAGTGAGATCTCGGTGGAAGCTCCGCCAGTGAAGGCACATCCGGAACGGTACATAAACACGGCCATGTCCAAACGTGGAAGTATAAAGCGAGCAGCGATCCTGCTTGAGCTAGAAGGTCGGGAGTCAATACCCAACGTGGAATCAGAGATTTCGGCCATACTCACCAAACAAGGTGTTGAGGCGGTTCAGTCTTTCTTTAAACCGGCGTTCGCTCAAGATGGCAAGGCCAAGCGCCTATTTTCTGGGGATTGGACAGTCTCGGACCAATTGCAACTCGCAGGCCATGTGGACTATGCGCTGATCGGCTTCGGAAAGGTCTCTTACAGCTCGAACCAGGAGCTCGGCGGTCTGATGACAGCTAATCTTGAGCTTGCGCTCAAATGTCTTGACTTGGTTTCGGAGTCGGTCTGCGGAAACAGATCCTTTGCGATGCCGGGCGCGGGTTACACGGGGAACGCGGCATTGCAAAACGCTGTCGAGCATCTGCAGCCTGAACTTGAATCATTTGTGCGTAAAGCCTTCTAATCCGCCGCTCGGGAATCGGTTCTCGTTCGTCAACTCACTCTGCCGTTTTCAAGATGGGCCCATCCAGAGATTCCTCCTGCCGCCCTTGACTCCCGTTTTCATTGGCATCGCGTGATGTACCTCAATGTCGGAGGAATGACTTATCCAACGGATGCCAGTGTGCTAAAGAAAGACAAACAGTGAGCCGAGATCTTCCTTCCAGCTTAATCCCCTTTGGAGAGAGTAAAGACACGGACCCATTCATATTCTGGGGTGTTCGGCTCTAGTCCTGCAGAGGCGTTTGATTCATTCCCTTCCCCGAAGGGGAAGTCTTCAATAGCTCAGGGTTGGCCGCCTTGCGGCCTACCCTGGGTGTAGATCGCCCTAAGAGAAGAAGGAACCCTGAAGGGGTTCCTTCCCCATGAGGATCTGGCCCCGTCTTTTCGATTCCCGCGTCTCCGCGGTGTAGCACTAGGCTTTCCTGCCGCGGATAAACTGGAGCAGAAACCGCCACAAGTGCCAGCGGTGGATCAAATGCCAGATTTGTCCCGGCAGATCATGCCGATGTGATCACGCCATCGCAGGCTTCCTTGCTGATCCAAGTTGCCAAATGGGGGATTATTTCGGGGGCAAAAAACAGGTTTTAAGGTCTAAATTTTACCCTCTTTTCCGATGATCGACAAGAATTTCAGTGAGTTGACTTGGTCCGACCCCAAGCGATGAGGGAATCGGACCGCGGAAATGCGCCGAAAAAGGTCGGAATTCATTTTACGTTGCTCATCGTGCTGGTTGCATTGTGGGCTTACTGAATCCTTTGTTCGATGTCCAAGATCGGACCGCTCTTCTGCCTTATTTGTCCCATCATCTATTAAAGCGGGAACTAAGTGAAAAAAGGCTCAAGCAATTGAAATTTTTTTGAAGGTTCCGGGTTGAGGGGCAAGAACCAGGGGCGTTAAGGTCAGCCGCTGACAGTCGGCAATCTATGGATCACCGCCGAGGCGCGGGGGGCGCGGAGGGGGTAGGTAATAGGTATTAGGTGATAGGGAATAGGGAAAGACAGTTCAAAGTTCAACCCGCCACGGCGGCCAGGAGTTCAAAGTTGAGAAGCGGATTTCCAGGCCCAACCTGCTACCACGGCCAGGAGATCAAAGTTCAAGACCGTGTTTCCGTCTCCGGAGCGGTCCGTCGGGCGCGACAACGCATGGAGCGCGATCCGACCCTGGCGCAGGCCTTTCAACAGATTAGCTGCCAATTGAAAAATAAATAGACCTGGCCCCCGGTTTTGTGGACGTATATGTCCAGGGTGGGGGTGGATGATGAGGATAAAAAAACCTTTGGCAGGGGCTTTTCGGGATTTCTCCCTACGAGCACCCGCCAAAAGGTTCTGTCGGGCGATCCCTGCCTCTCCTTGTGGAGATGTTCCCAGTTTAAAATATTGGCGACTGCTTGCAAGAGGGGGCTGTGGATAAGTCGATACCCCTTTTCATAGATGACCCTCTATATTCGAAGCAAAGCGCTGTCGACGCCTCCTAACGAGTGCCTCAATAAAATCTTGACAATGTATGCATACGCTGTCAAAATCACTAGGTGGAAGAACTCGCCGAGCTAATCAAGAGCAAGCGTTTATCCCGTGGCTGGTCTCTCCGCCGACTTGGAGCAGAAATTGGGGTAACGCCTGCGTACGTCGCCGACATCGAGGCCAGCCGCCGGCTTCCTAGTGGTGAATTGAAGAAGCGCATATCCTCGGTCCTGGAAATTCCACCAGAAGAACTCGCCGCCGCAGACTACCGTTTATCACCGGATCTGCGAGACTGGATTGAAGAACGCCCAAAACTTACTAATCTTCTCCGATCACTGCGCGCATCGCCCCAGTCGGATATGCTGATCCAACGCCTTACCAAATTTTTCAACCGTCGGTCACCGCCCAAAATTCCGCGCGGGTTTCTGGTCACATGGGAATCGGAGTTGCGGGCGATCGCAGCGGAAGCCTCGGCGTGGTCCATCGAGACGGGAGGCGATCTGTTCGGGCGTTGGCATGATGTTCCGACCATCCTTCTTGCGACGAAGGCTGGACCAAACGCACAGCGCAATAACGCACACTTTCGTCTGGATGTTGATTACCTCCGGCAGATCAGTGAGACTCTCGCGTCCGATTGGGCCTTGCGGTATTTCGGTGACTGGCACTCTCACCACAGATTAGGGCTGTCCGCTCCAAGCGGCGGCGACCGAAAACGTATTCTCAGCATTGCGGGCCGCAACGAGTTCGCTGGGATGGCGGAGATCATCGTCACATTGGAGGATACCCGAAACGAGCCAACGATCAGAATTCATCCGTGGCTCTACGACCTTTCAAGCGAAAACAGTAGACCCATTCCGCTACGGGTAAAGGTGCTACCCGGTCTGAGTCCGATACGAGAGGCGCTTTTGGCGAGACGCGTACTTCCCGAGCAAGAGCTCTTTGCGTGGGAGAAGATTTCGTTGTATCGCATCCGGGTCGGATCTGACGCAGCTCTGCCTGTTGTTGAGCCGACATCTGATGTTGACACGACAACACGGGAGAAAACAATTTCCCAACTCGCTGATGCGTTGAAGGGCGCAAGTGGGAGCCCGGTGGAGCAACATTCGACCGGCTTTGGCTGTGTGCTGGTGGCGAAGCTCCACCGGCCATACTACCTCGCGTTTGCCCTCGGGGCCGCGTGGCCCATGAAGGTACTCGAAGTACATCGATTGAATCGCAATGACGGGTCCACTGAGCCCTTCGATGCGCCTGAGGGCGTCGTGGCGCCGGACATACAGGGCATTCTCGAGATCTTTCGCTCAGCCCAGTCAAAGGAAAAAGGTACTGCATAGCAATGTGGACGGATGACCAGCGGCGCCGACTCGTGTTGGAGAATGAAGTTCTTCAGCGGGAAGGGTTCACCCAGTTTACGGTGTATTGGTATCGATCCACCGATACCTACGAGGCTTCTGGTGTGACCTCTTCAAACTCTGGATGCCACTACACCCTCGCCATTCCGATTCCCAGTGGCTTTCCACAACAGCGTCCACCTATTTATCTGACCAACCCGTTTCCGCTCTATTCGGCGGATGGAAGTCGCATTTCTTCACTGGGAGTTTCGCACAGCATGCACACGCTTACGCCGTCATCGTCTGGGCAAGTTCAGATTTGCCATTGGCGGGACGACCGATGGCATTCTGGCATCCTGCTTCAAAAAGTGTTTCTAAAAGGCCTGCTGTGGATCGAGGCGTACGAGCAACATCTTGCAACAGGCCGCCCACTGGCTGAGTTCGTCGTAACGATGAAAGGAAGAACATGAGTGCAAACGACCCACAACAGCAGCAGATGATTCGAGAGGCTATGAAAGCGATTGCCGAGCGGAGACCCGGTCGTTCCAAGCTGGTCTATGACAAGGCAAAGCGCACGATTGTCGCCGTCACCGAAGGCACACAGACTCCTCGGGCATTGAATATAACGGCCGACGATGCGGACATGTTTGCCGTTGTCACATTGTCGAGTCGATGGTTCCGGGAGCAATGGCCACAATTTACCCGGCAGGGCAGGGTCTCTGTCCTTTTCAGCTCTTGGGATAGTGGCGATGCATTTACTCAGTGCGACCTAGGCCCGCTGTCAGCTCCGTCGGTTGCTGAAGGCGTAGTCTCACTGGGGGAAGGGACGGCTGCGCAGGAAAAGGCTCAGCTTCGCATCGTGCTCACGCCGGCGGGGGCTTCCACCCCTGACCCTTCGATCTTCATTGCTCCCGATGGGTCAATTCACCGAGCTACAGCGCGGCAACAGGTCAACGGCGCTGAACAGTCTGTGGCCGTCGTCTTCGTTGATGTGCAGCCGACACTCGCTAATCGACGGGTTGGCATTCTCGAAACTACCATGGTGAGCGACAAGTCTGTACTTTGTGTCGGCTTGGGCACTGGTGGCGCTCACGCAGCCATTGAACTAGCCAAGTGCGGAGTAGGTCGTTTCATCCTAATCGACCCGGACAGGCTATCCGTAGGAAATGTCGTTCGCCACCCTGGCGGCATCTCCCAAGTTGGCCGCCTCAAAGTGAACGTTGTACGCGATCTGATTCACGAGAAGAATCCAGACGTTAAAGTGTCCGTCCACCCCGTTGCCGTAACCTTTGAGAACCTGGAGGCGATCAGACCGCTCATCTCCCAGGCCAACGTGGTGATCTGCGGCACGGATAGTCGGCCGAGCAAACTCCTAGTTAATCGCCTTTGCATCGAGGATAACGTCGTTGCGGTCTACGGGGGGGCGTTTCGGCGGGCATATGGTGGTCAGGTTCTTCGAGTGCGCCCGAAGAAATCGCCATGCCATGAGTGTTTTGTGGCAGCTATGCCCGAAGAATCTAC
This sequence comes from Terriglobia bacterium, assembly GCA_020073085.1. Lineage (NCBI taxonomy): Bacteria > Pseudomonadati > Acidobacteriota > Terriglobia > Terriglobia bacterium. The sequence goes on from JAIQFV010000036.1 coordinate 22,259, forward strand.
CGACGTTGAGATCTCGTCGGCATCAGCTGCCGAGGAGGTTGCTTATTCCGACCGCCCAGTGGCTATTGAGCCCGGGTTGTCTGTGGACGTTCTTCCTATAGCCAATATGCTCACAAAGCTTGCACTCCTGGAACTGCTTGCAGACAAGCCAACCTCGCTTAGCATTTTGAAAGCGGATTTCGCCGCGCCCTGGTACCTGTGGCTCAACAGGCCGGAACCGGGCACACAATATGCAGACTGGCCGCCGCTGAGCGATAGCAGTGACGAGATGACGATCAATCGCTGGTATGGGATCGACCTTGCCCGCGATCCGGATTGCCCTGTATGCGGCAAATTCATTCCGACACTGGCAGCCTCATACGGTCTCGATCTGGCTTCGCCGAGGACGATACCGTCCTTACCTACAAAGGAGTAATGCATCGTGGAACTGGCAGCCGATTTCAAGGCGTTTCTCTATTCACTTCAGCCCGGTGACGCTGATGTGGCGGCCGCAAAGGCCGCGCACGAAAATGTTCGCGACGAGTTGCGAACCGACGATGAGTCAAAGGAGGCACACAAAGATACCTTCCTCTCAGGCTCATACGCACGAAGTACAGCCATTAATGACATCAACGATGTTGATGTCATTTGCACCTTGGACATTGACCACAGAATTACAGAACCAGAGGTTTGTCTCGCGTGGATTCAAGGCATACTTGCCCGCTACTACAAGGAAACCAAACGTCAGGGAAGATCAGTGGGGGCCAGCGCAGCGAAGGGTGTTTGGCTCGACATCGTTCCTGCCACTCCAGTTTCGGCCGATGACGGGCCACTATGGATACCTGATAGGCATGCCCGTGAGTGGGTTCAGACCCATCCAAAGGGACAGATTGACGCAGCTGTAAGGAAGAACAAGATGACCAACGGATATTTCGTTCAGGTCGTGAAGTTAATGAAATTCTGGCGCGACAGGTTGGGCGCCGATCCGTGTAATCCTAAGTCATATATTCTCGAAGCGCTTATCCATGGCACCATTGGAAGCCCCTCTTCCCACGCAGCTGCAATCGTAAACGTGCTCGAAGGCATCGAGCGGAACTACGGCCCTTATCGCAATACCAACCTCGTCCCCTGTATTTCCGATCCAGGATATTCCTCAGTCAACGTAGCAAAACGCTGGCCAGCCGAGGAGTTCAACGATTTCATGGTGCAGGTCAAATCCGCTGCCACCACGGCACGCAGCGCGTTGAACAGTTCTGATGAGACAGCGAGCCGTAAGCTGTGGCGTCAAGTATTTGGTTCGCAATTCGGCCAATGAGGCGACAATGACCGATTCCGAAAAGCGCCCACGCAAATCAGGTGCCAGCCGTGGTTCTCTGCTTTCCCCAGAGGCCACAGGTGGTATCACAGGAGGAAAAGGTTACGATTTCCAGACGCGCTATGCAGCATGTCATTTGCCGCTATGGCTGCTCGAGGGGTCATTTCACCAACTATTCTTTGAGGGCACCGGCGACATCGACATTCGCTTCAAAGATCAAGGCAAATCATCTCGCAACCACATTCAAGTGAAAGATCACGAAGTCTCCCCCAGCGAACTCAGGTTAGTTATCGAGCATTTCCGAAACTTGGATTCCAGTCTCCCGGAAGTATATAAACAGTTCACCTTGGCGTGCCCGTCCTTGTCCGCAACGCTTCGACCAATTGAGACGGGACTCGCCCGTTTGCGAGGAGGCACACCGTTTTACGACGATGCGCCAGGGGCCCTAGCCGCCACAAGAAAGGACCTGGATGAACGGTTGCGCAAAAGGGGCCTTGAGGACCTCATTGACTTCATTCACTCGAAGACATTCATCGAAGTAGGTCATGGGGATCTATGTTACGATGACCGCGCTGTCGAACTATTCATTGCGCGCTTGCTGAACCACCCAGAGTATTCGGGAAAACTCCGAGCTATGGTGCAGCCGGCATTTTCCGAATTAATGAGGGGGATTACGGCAAGCAAGGGCGTCGTTCTTGAACGAGCTGTGATCGAAGGGATCTTGCGATCCGCAGTAGCAAAGGGAGTGAATGGCGAGAAGAGCATCACACTCTGGGTTCAGAATTGGACAAAAGAGTCATTTGATCCGCCAGCAGACTATGCCTTGGACTGGTCATCGCGTTTTGACCGCGCTTCGCGTCGTGGACCGTCCCAGGGAGTGTGGAGCGCCAAACTACTGCCAGAATTGAGTTCGCTTCAGAAGAAGATTGTTGCGGAACGAACAGAGCGTTTCATTCGCTTTCGGGGGAAGTGCTCTTTATCGACCGGCATCGCGATCGGAGCCGTTTTCCCTGCAGTGGGAGGGTGGGTATTCGAGATACCGCAGCCACCCTCGAAGGAGGACTGGAGATCTGATGCTCCTGCAACCAGCCCATATGATCTGCGGGTTGAGGTTATCGACGGTAGCCTCGACGGTACGGACCTGGTTCTTGGACTGAATATCAAGGCCGACGGTCGCGGGGATATCATGCGCTATGTGGAAAGCACCGGCCACCGACCGAAGATATTCGCATTCATGTCGCCACCATCCCAAGGAGCGCAGTCGATTGGAGGGGCAGGAGATGCCTGCGCTTTTTCGCGAGCGGTGCGCGATCAGCTTGGCCAGCTCCTGAAGACGCGCCAGCTTGTCAAGACCCGCATCTTCTTCTACGGTCCTTTTGCTCTTGCCGTGTTTCTAGGACAGCAGTTGACTTCGGTTGGCGAAATTCAGCTATTCGAGTATCAGGACCCTGGGTATATTCTGAGCTGCTCTCTGCGGACATAGCCCGGGTAGGATTAATTATATCTACGAAGAACTTCAATGTAATGCCCAGATCAGATCTATTTATTTTTCAATTGCAAACGGCAGTGGCTTTGTAATGGTATAATCAGATTGTATTCGCCCTCCAACATTCAGCGTCTTTCAATCACCCCCGGACTGGAGTCACCATGGCTCGGCCGCTGCGTATCCAGTGGGAGGGGGCCCGTTTCGGCGGGCATCAAATGATATTCACCGCAGAGGTACAGGGGCGCGGAGGTTTTAGGTGATAGGTTTTGGGTGATAGGGAAAAGCAGTTCAAAGTCGGAAATTCGGGACTCACTGGAATTTCCTTCGTGAATCGTCACGGGGACTGGGGGCGAGATCTGGCGCTGTCTCTGGCTTACGAGTATTGCGGACTGACGCTCCAACAACTCGGTGCTTTGGTCGGCGGATTGGATTATGTGTCCATCTCGGGAGCGGTTCGTCGATTTCGACAACGCATGGAGTGCGATCCAACGCTGGCGCAGGCCTTCCAACAGATTAGCTGCCAATTGAAAAATAAATAGACCTGGCCCCTAGTTTTTCTATCATCCCCTGCGCCGCTGGCAATTCGCCCGCTAGGACAAAAGCTCGCCTGGCTTGCTAGCCAGACATCTTTTGCAAAATCCATTCGTCGCCAAATTCCACTACGTGCTTGACCCCGATATTGCTCAAATACGTTCCAATTGTTTTACGCTCGTGACTGGTGGTCACGATGATCTGGCACATCTTCTCGCCTACAGCGTGGCGCAACATCTCGCGGAAAGAGCTTTCGTCGATGGACTGCTGCTGGGGCTCGTCGAAGATAAGCAATCCGGGATGATTGCCCGAAGGCTGGGTGCCGACTTTCAGAAGCCCGAGCAGGTATGCCCAATGCAGCCGGATCAGGTCGCTTGCCGCAACATCAGCGCTGAGATTGACACCCGCCACTTCAGGTTCATAGCTGCCGGGCGATATCTTCACCTCGTTTACTGCAAGGCTCCCCATCTTGTACTGCGTCAGCTGTTGCTGGAAGGAGGTCTGCAGCACGGCGATTTTCTTTTCGTCGCGCTCCGACAGCGCACCTTTGGGCAGTCTCTTAAACCGATCCTGCACTTCAAGCCACTCGCTTGCCAGTTGCGCAAGCTGGGCGATGTGCTCCTCAAATACTTGTTGCTGCGTCTCGACACGGCTGATTCTCTCCTGCAACCTTATGCGTTCTGAAATGGCCTCAATGGAGGGAGAGCTCGATGCTGCGACTAGCGTTTCTCTGATGTCCCGGATGCGCTCCCGCAGCTGCGTGACCTGAACTCGCTGAGCCCGAAGGTCCTTCTCAGCGGTTTGGATAGAATGTATCGTGTTGCTGTGAACCGCTGTAAAAAGCTGGATTTGCTCTTCGTAGAAGCTGACATTCTGGTCCACGGTCATCGGGACCGCTTTATTGCCTGTGTCGAGCAGCGAATCCGGTAATTCCTGATGGCAGGTTGGGCAGTGGCCGCTGACGACCTCTGGCCCATCGTTCGACCCCATTCTGCGGACCTTACGGAGGTCTTTGTATTTCCTGAGGTCATCATTGATGGTGTCGATGCGTTGTTGCAGGGATTCCGCTTCAGCTGTATCCGTCTCAAACCTTTCATAAAGAGCGGCTGTGGCTCTCTCCCGGTCTGCCAAGTCTGCCTCTAGCCTTACGAGTTCCGCCCGGATTGTAGGCTCGGCTTTCGCGGTCGATGGAACCTCAACTGTCTGCAACTCCGCGAATCGTGCTCTGAGCCCCGTCAGGAACTCCGCAATGGGCACCCACTTTGACTCCCGCATCACGGAGAGAGTGGGCGCAATTTCGGGCGGCCAGGAAGCAATCGGCTCAACGGGGATACCTCGGACGATACCCACGACCGCGGCGGCTGATTTCTCGGCCAGCGTTCGTACGTTCGACCAGTCCCGCCGCAGGCGTTTTATCTCCTCACTCACCGCCACGCGTTCAATCGCTGTTGCGTAGGCATCGAGCCCGAGGATGAATTCTACCGTTCTGCGACCCACATCCCGAATTCCAAACCATGTGGGATAGCGGGCAGGGAGACGGCCCCAACCAAATTTTTGCTCCACGTACAGCAAAGGGAAGATGGTCTCCATATAGAGCGGGCAGTCAGGTTCGTTGAAACGTGGTGCCATCGGCAGTTCCCAGCCGATGAAGTCTTTGAGCTTTCGGTGGAATCCGAGCTCGTTACTGGCCGCTCCGCCCTCGCGCACGTAGTAATCCCGCGCGGAGCCCAAGGCTTCTTTCTGCGTGAGCGCGCGGCCTTCGTAAACCGTCATCAGGTGGCGATTGCGGTCCCCTGCGATAGCCCTCTGCACGGTGAGAAACTTGCCCTTGCCGTTCTCAATTTCGATGGAGACCGTTGAATCGATGACCTTGGCGACCTGCTTCTTGCCGTTGACGGAGAAGTCAAGGTATTCCGTCAGGGCGTGGGCAAGGGGAACGGCGTGGGATGGACCCTGCATGCCCTCCATCCCGAGGGCGTACATGATTGACTGGACGAGCTGTGATTTGCCGGCGTAGTTTTTAGCGCGGATGACGTTTAGGCCGTCCCCGAAATTCTGCTTCGTGCCAAACACACCCTTGTCGGTGTTGATGTGAATGAGCAGGTGCCGGATGCGCAGCATTATATATTCCTGACTGTGATCATCTCTGTGGCAATGGCCTCGGTGATGTCTTTGCCAATGCGGTTCAGGAACTCGCGTTCCTGGTACATGACGGATTCATCCTTCATGACGTCTGTGATCCACCGCTTTCCTTTTACCGTTATCTGGAGACGGTCACCACCGACCCATTCGATGAGTTTCTCGCCGACCGCGAGATTAATCGCCCGCCCCAATGCGGGTTCGAACCTGAATTGAAAACTGAAAAGTGGGTGCTCGTGCTCCCGGAGCTGTTCAAACTCCGCCCGGTTCTTGGGAGATCGAAGCGCCCAATTAAGTATATGCAATCGGCGCAGCGAACTCTTACTGCCACGAGAACTCAGATGCAGGATGAGCAGCAATGCGCCCATCTTCCAGTCAGGACGTAACTCAGCCGCGATCGCGATTGGGCGGCGCTTAAACCGGAAGGAATGCGCCTTTTCGAGCGTTAAGATTTCTTCCGCCATTACTCAAACTCCAGCGGACACCGCATCAGCCAATCCGAGACGGCCTCGCGCGCGAGAATATCCACGGCGCGCGGACTGATGACGGAAACACCCCGAAGTTCGGCTTTATATTGCTTTAGCGTCTCATCGAAAAACTTGCCGGGTACAAACGTATTTGTGACACTCGCGGTTTCCAATTCGCCCTCGCGGTCCGTCTTTTTCTTGATAACCGCTTCGTAAGCCTCCGGCAACTCCTGTTCCAGCCTACTGAGCACAATCGATCCGGCGGTGTAGTCCTTGACCATCTGATTGAGGAAGTTCTCCCTCATCTTGGCAGACTTCCCTTTGGCGATGACTGTGGCCTTGCGCGTCAGATTCGTGACCAGTTCCAGACCCTCGTTCTGCTGCATCCACTGCGCGGCCGTCGGCACAGTGTTGGGCAGCTGCTTCACATCGAACTTGTAAAGGTCCTGCCTCGCAAGCATTCGTTTCTCCATGAGGAATTCATCGCCCGTGATCACCGAAATCTGGAAATCCGCCTTGAGGTGCTTAGGCTTCTTCCCCCGTACCTCCATCTCCTTCCTACGCGCGTGCTTCAGTAGTTCCTTGTCGTTCCAGAACGGCAGCACGAAATTCCAGATTCCGATGCGGATTTCGCCGAGGATCGTTAGCAGTTCGTCTTCATTTTTGAGGAGCTTGCCTATATCGACCGTCATCTTGTTTTTCTGATGATCGAGGAGGACCCTGAAATCCGTCCAGTTCTGGCAGGCGTAACACTGGTAAGCCGTGCCGTCCTTGGCGAAGCCTTCTATTCCACAGTCGCCTTTGATGTCATCCGGTATCTGCTGGTAGGAGCCAACGGGTTGCGCGTAGCGCAGCTTCAGCACTAATTGGATGTGCTGTTCCCAATCGTTCGGATCCCATGGCGTGATGTCGCCTGGCATATTTCTCTGCGGCTTCTGTCAGCCGCGTAACCCCTTACCCCCAGATCGCGCTGTGTAGGAGACTTTTTCACCTTAAGCCGGATCCGGGCTGGTGATTCTTCAGAAGCTCGGTGCGTGCTCTCCGCAAAACGGCCATGACTTTCGTCAATGTGTACGACAGGAAGTCTGTTGACGACTCGGCCGGTACCATCCGTCGATCTCTTCTGGCCCCCACGAGAGCACACTCACGCGCGTCAATCTACTACATGCCCCACGGATTTCGAAAGCCGAAGGTCCCTTCCTAGGATCTTCGACGACAGAATGTACCACAATTTAGTAACTCGATAAGACCGATTTTGAGAAGGACCATAGCCGGATGACCGTCATCCACATTGACGTGAAAGGGCTTACCCGCAGAAGCGGCAGTCGTCGGCACTTAGATTCGAGCCACCACGCGGTAACTTTCGGATGGTCGCCCACTCGGAAATTGTTCATTGCCAACCCATTGCCCAGGGTCAGATCCATTTATTTTTCAATTGCAAATGGCACTGACTTTGTAATCCTATAATCACATTGTAATCCCCCCCCCACATTCAGCGTCTTTTAACCCGGATTATTCAGTGCGCCGTGAAAAGGCGGCGATCTTCAGGGGGTGAAAATCCCTCCCGGCAACTGTCGCTCCAGCCGGTAGCAACCGGAGCAGCGGTGGAAGCAATGAAACCGCTGAAGCCTCTGGTGGAACGAGGTCACCTTG
>JAIQFV010000037.1 GCA_020073085.1 Terriglobia bacterium
TCACCAGAAACTCCGCCCCCGCCTCCAGGCACCGCTGCGCCGTCGCTTCATCCAGCACCGTGCCCGCCCCCACCACCACGCTCGAATCCATGGTCCGGGCGATTTCCCGAATGACCCCGATCGCCCCCGGCACCGTCATCGTGATTTCCACGATCGGTATCCCTCCGAGAATGATCGCCTCCACCGCCATCATCGCCTGTTCCGCCGAGGCCCCCCGCACCACCGGGACGATCCCTACTTCCGTTATCAGCTCCCGCACTTCCTGCTTTGTCTTCATGCTGACCTTTCACACCGGAAGTAACTACCGGCAAACACACGGGTGACTACTGCTGTCCTCTCGTTCACCGCGACATCCATCCACCGTCCACAAGCAAAATGTGACCATGAACATAATCGCTGGCTGCGGAGCACAAGAAGACCGCCGCTCCGGCCAAATCCACCGGCTCGCCCCAACGTCCCGCCGGGATACGATCGAGGATTTGCCGCGCCCGATTCGGATCCTGCCGCAACGCCGCCGTGTTGTCGGTGGCCATGTAACCCGGCGCAATGGCGTTTACATTAATGCCTTTCGACGCCCACTCATTGGCAAATGCCCGGGTCAGCGCCGCCACCCCCGACTTGGCAGCGGCATACGAAGGCACCAACACGCCACCCTGGAAAGATAACAAGGAAGCAATATTGACGATCTTGCCTCTGCCTTGCTTCAGCATCTGCCGGGCGGCCAATTGCGAAAGACGGAACACCGAAGTGAGGTTCACCGCAATAACTTCGTCCCAGTATTCCTGCGGAAATTCGGCAGCCGGCGCGCGGCGGATTGTGCCTGCGTTATTCACCAGGATGTCTATGGAACCGAACTTTTGAATCGTCGTCTCGATCAACTCCGAGCACACCTTCTGGTCCGCCACATCTCCAGACATGAAGAAAGACTTCCGCCCTAGCCCTTGAATTTGTCGAGCGATGTCGTTGGGCTCAGGCGTGAGGCCATGACAGCCTACATTGGCGCCCGCCTCGGCGAGGCCCAGTGCAATGCCGGCACCCAGTCCCATTTGTGAGCCTGTGACCAGCGCATTCTTACCGTCCAGCCTAAACGCTTCGAGCATCATGCCTTACCTCACCATCCTCATCGGCCAATCCAAGCCGTAACTACAGGATTTGATTGGACCCAAGGAATGCGGCCTCCCTCATGTGCCCCCCCATTACTTTTTCCGGCCTGCCTCCAGACCCGAGCCCCCCTGATCGAACCCCGGCTGGACGTTGACGACACCAAACTGCCGATCCACCCCCTCGCGATGGGCCGCCATGGCCCACAGGAAGCAGATGCGATGTCCGGGCACCGAGACATTGGGGTGAAAACCGCTGGGCATGAGAACGGCATCGCCGTCCCGGACCACGGTCACCAGCTCCGGATACTCGGTGTTGTTGTAAACGAGTTGAATTCCAAAGGCCGGAGCCGGCATGTCAAAGTACACGTACATCTCTTCGAGCATGGCGGCGTGCTCGTGGGGAGGCCAACTGGTCCAGTTTCCCGGGTCAGACCACGTGAAACCGGCCACCAGCCGTCCCGCCTCCACATTCTTCGCAATACACATATGGAGATGACGCGAAGCCCCGGTCCCTGTGCCCGCAGTGAATACCTGGCTCGGATCCCGGGAGATCTCAGCGAAGCGAACGATCTGTAACGGATAGCGGTTCTTCACATCGGCCGAAAACTCTGCAATATCCACACCCTTCTGGCTTGACACCTCGATCGCGGAGTCTCGGGGGATGTAAATCGAGTCATACCGACCCAAGTCGATGCTCTGGCCGGCAATTTTCACGACCGCTTCACCCGAAAGCACAATGAAGCCCGTCTCGCGGTCGCCATTGGAGAAGGACACAGTCGGCGTCGAAGGGTTCAGAAGGATCCGTCCGTAAGCCAGATGCCGGTTCGTGCTGTTCTCCGGGGTCACCGAGATGAAGCGCCCGATGTGGACGTTGGTCTTGCGGAAGACCATCTTTTCAATGGCTACTCGTGATGGGCTGGTCATGGGAAATGTTCCTTTGGGGTGTTTGTCTTATGAATGCGCCGTTCGGAGGGTTCGGACAGCTCATCGCACACCTGCTGATGGCCCCGCGAGCAGAGCACCATTCACAGCGGCACAGCACGGTCCGGCACGGGGACTCTGCAATCCAGTGAAGCTTGACTCCGTGCGCTGAATTGACGCTTCTCATCTTGAATAACAAGGAATCTCTTTGCTGCTGAACAGAGAGCGTGGAGAGGTCCACGCTCTCTGGGCTTGCCGTTCGCAGCCTGGCTAGAATGTCAGCTTCAGGCCCGCCATGATCGTTCGCGCAAAAGCGGCCGTGTCTGAGACCCTGGCAAAATCCAGGTTGTAAGGATTTACCGCCGGGGTCCGGAAACTCGGCCGGTTGAAGGCGTTCAAGAATTCTGCGCGGAACTGGAGATTGACACCTTCATGGAGCTTAAATCTCTTGATCACGGAGAGGTCCCAATTATTGATGCCATCAAACCGAGCGCTACTCAGCCGGATGGGAAACGTATTGATTTGATACGTGGAGTTGGGCGCTTTGGTGGAGTCTGTCAAGAATCCGGCTGTATTGAACCACTGGGCGACGGTTGCCGGACCGCTACCGATATCCTTGAGGTCGCCGTTAAAGACGACGTTCCGGGTCGACCAGGTGATCGGCGCTCCCGACTGGAAGATGTAGACGGCCTGCACCTGCCATCCGCCTAAAACTCCGTCGGCCACCGCATTCATGTTTGATCCGATTCTTCGGCCTCGACCAAACGGGAGTTCATAGATACCGCTGGCCGAGAACCGGTGGGTGTGGTCCTGCGGCGAAACGCAATAGTACGGCAAAGGATCTCCGGAGTTCATGTAATCTATCGCGTCCATCGCCTTGGACCAGGTGTAAGAAAAGTGGGTCAGGACCCCTTGCTCAAAACGCTTGTCCAACTGCACCTGCATGGCGTGGTACTCTGAGTAGCCGTTGTTGTCATCGGCATAGATCGTCCCGAACTGCGGGAATGGCTTCAGCAGGTTCCCCCGCGTGATCTTGTTACTGGTGGCAACGGATCCGGGGAACAGCTTGTAGAACGGGTTCGCAATTTGGAACGAAAGGTAGTCGATCTTGGCTTGATCCCGGACGGTCGACGTCGAGAGGTACTGGTTGGGGATGGAATTGAGGTCCCGAGGAATAGCCCCTCCCGAGGTGGAGTTGCTGGATTGAAGATCGGTTCCGCGGTTCCCCACATAGGCGATTTCCATCACCATTTTGCCCGGGAGTTCCCGTTGGATCCCGATCTGCCAGCGCTGCATCTTAGGGGCACTCGGGTTGGGGTTGAAGAAGGAAATGTTGTTTCCGAGATCCGTCTCGACTCCCGCGGAAGAACCCTGGGAAGGCAACAGGCCCGTCGGGAAAGGATTGCTCAGAGTGGTGAAGGGAGCAAGGTTGTTGGGCGTGGGACTGAAGGCTGTGTCCCGCGCATAACCATTCTGAATGACATCGGTGCGTCGGACCCCCAGGCCGCCGAAGTAGATGCCATAGCCACCACGAATAACGGTCTTGTCGTTCCAGCTGTAGGCAAAACCGATGCGCGGCATGAAGTTGTTGGTATCCTTGTTCCACAGAGTACTCGGCTGGCCATTGACGCCGGCAAACATCAAGCCACCCAAAACCTTGAACTGGTCGGGAGTGAGCTCGGGGAATGGATTCTTCGCGTAGTTGGCGGCGTACGCGGCTTGAGCGGCTGCAGTCTCCGCGAGAACAGCGGTCTCGTCGAACCCGCTCACGCTGCGGTTGTAGCGTTCAGTGAGAGGGGTTTCCAATTCGTAACGAAGTCCCAGGGTGATATTCAACTTGGGAGTCACACGCCAGTTGTCCTGGAAGTAGAAACCATAGGCCAGGGACTGTTCGGCAAAATTGCTCACCAACCTGATCAAGCTGCCGCTGGAGCTGGGAATCCCGAGGAGAAACGCAGCCATCGCCTGCCCCATCGGAGCTTCCGTCGAGTTGTCGAGCGGCCCCCGGGTGAAGGTGCGGTCGAAGGTGTAGCTGCCGCTCATGTTGGTATTGATGTTGTAGCGGTTGTGCCGGTAAGCCCTGAATTCGGTCCCGAACTCGAACTGGTGCGCCCCATGGATCTTGGTGAGCGCCGCCACGAACGAGTGGGTATCCATATATCTTTGCTCACCGATACTTTGCGTGACCAGGCTGTCTACGCTGCCCGAATCACGAACCCTGAAGTACGGGAACATGCGCTGGTCCGGGCTGATGGCGTCGTTGAGCGCCGCCGGGAAACCCAGGGAAGTCAGGTCAAGACCAAAACCGCTTTGAGGAACGGTGAGACGGATGAAGCGGTTGTAGCCGTATCGAAGGTTCATGACCAGGGTGGGCGAGAACGTATAGACATCATCGACGGACCCGCCGCGGGAGAAGTAGTCCTGCTTCTGGCCGGTGGCGGCCGAGAGGTAGTAGTCCTTTGACAGACTGTCGCGCTTGTACCAATTTCCGCGCACAAAGATGCGGTGCCGGTCGCTGAAGTTGTGGTCGACCCGGAATACATGCGTGTAGTAATTGGTCGCCTCAGCCATGTTCGCCCGACAGAGGTTGTTTTGGTTGTCGGCGGTGCCGGTACAATTGGGCATGGGAACGAACCCGAGGACAGCCTTGGCAACCGGGTTGATCAATTCCGGCGGGATGATATTCCCCGGAAACGTATTGCTCTGATAACGTCCGTTGGGGAGCAGGACCCGCGAAAAAGGGTTGTAGATCTGGTACTTCGAACCCAGTGCCAACAGCTCGGAAAAGTCACCGTTGCGTTCCTTGGCGGATGGAACCGAGTAGGTGGCTGTGTCACCCCGCGGACGGGTGTCCAATAATCCTTCAAAGGCGTACATGAAGAACGTCTTGTCGTGCCCGTTGTAGAGCTTGGGGATGACCACGGGTCCGGTCAATGAAAAGCCGAAGCGGTCATACTTTTCATTGGGGCGGGGGATGCCCGTGCTGTTGGCCAGAAAGTCATTGGCCGTCATCCACGGAGCCATTTTGGTGTAGTAGGCCGTTCCATGCGGCGCGTTGCCGCCTGACTTGAGGCTGATGTTCACCAGCCCGCCCATCGTTTGTCCGGTCTTCGCATCGAAGGATGCCGTCTGCACCTTGAACTCGGCCACGGCGTCCGACGGTGGGACATAAGAGGCCGTGATCTGGCCGGGGTTGGCGGTGGCCGTGTTGGCCACCCCGTCGAGGGTCACATCGCTGGTGTTGGCCCGCGTCCCGCTCATCGAATAGGCGGTAATATGCGTCGGCTCGAAGGGCCGGTTCAACTTCTGGTCCCCGTCCATGTTCGTGCCGGGAGCAAGCCCGATGAGCAGGTAGGGGTTGCCGTGGGCGATGGGAAGCTCTGACAGCCGCTTCGAATCCACGATCAGGCCGGCTGACCCGTTCGTGACTTCGAGCAGCGGAGCTCCCGCCTCCACGATGATCGTCTCAGTCACCTTGCCGAGTTGCAGCGTCAGGTCGATCTGAAGACGATCGTTGACCCGAAGTTCGATGTTTTCCTGGACGAAGTGCTTGAAGCCCGGCATGTCGGCTTCCAGTCGGTATTTGCCGGCCTGGAGCAGCGGCGCAGCGTACTGCCCGCTCTCGTTCGTCGTCAATTTGACCGTCTGGCCGGTTTCGACGTTGCTGATCGAAACGGTGACGCCGGGCATGACCGCTCCCGTGATGTCCGCCACACGGCCGACAATCGTTCCCCTGAATTCCTGGCCGGCCATGGGGAGGGCGGTCAGGACAAGGATGATGAATCCGCATAGGAGCAGGCTTCCCGCGCTGAGCCCGCGCCGCCAGTTTGTACGCATGATAGCCTCCTTATACTTTCCCTTCGATTGTGATTTTGGTCCAGAATCGAGATTCGGTTCCTTGAGGCACCGCCGTGAACGGCCCGCTGGCGTGCCCATGGCTTTCACGACCCTTTCCACTCCTCGTTGCAAGGCCGTTGGGAGCCGGGACCCCTACCTGCTGAACTATAAAATCGATACTGCGGTGATCCTCTCGTTCCCGTGGAGTTTTGCCTGCAAGAAGGGCTGACGCAGGCCAAAGAAATGACGATGAATAGAAGGGAGGTTGAGCGCGCAGGGACTCCCGCCACCCGGGACATCCTTCAAGCCGTCCCTGGCCGGTTCCGTGGCCTTGCGGCCGTATCCTCTGAATGTATTTCTGATCACGACCAGGCAGCCTCCCCACCTGCGTGACCTTGCTCCGTGCCTGTTTCAATTACAGCGGTGATGCCTTGGGGCCCCCGTTCTCCGGCTGACGGCGCCGCGTCGGCGGAATGCGACGCTGTCTATCCGGCCTTTCGGGATGAACGGGTCTCCACGACTTGAAATCCGAGGATCCTGGAAACGCCACTGCAAGCCTCATTGATCGAGGCGGCGATATTCCTCTCCTTGCCGAGAATCCGGTGGACCGGCCCGGAGACGCTGATCGCGGCGACGGGCAGACCCTTGGCATCGAACACGGGCGCCCCGATGCAAGCCACCCCGGGCTCGTTTTCTTCGTTATCCATCGCGTAGCCGCGGCGGCGCACCACTTCGAGATCGTGCCGCAAGGTTTGCAGCTTGGACCGGGAGAGCGGGGCGACCATCGCGCGGGCCGGCGACGCGGGATCGTCAATGGGCAGGTAGGCCAGGATCGCCTTGCCCATCGACGTGATATGTATCGGCATGCGGCACCCCGGGGTCGCCGTCATGCGGAACGGCCGGGAGTTCTGGAGAATGTCGAGGTACAGCACCTCCCCGTTGTCGAGCACCCCCAGGTTGACGGTCTCGTTGAAGCGGTGGTGCAGCTCCAGCATGAACTCGTGGGCCACGTCCTTCAGCTCGCGGCGCACATTGGACGCCCGTTCGAAGAGCCTCATGCCCAGCGCGTAGCGCGCCCCGTCGGCGCTCCGTTCCACGTAGCCGCGCTCCGCCAGGGTGTAGAGCAGGCGGAAGGTGCGGCTCTTGTTCAAGCCGACCTGCTGGCTGATCTCGTTCAGCGTCAGCCCCTCGGCACTGTTAAAGGTTTCCAGGATGTCGAGCGCCTTGTCCACGGCCTCGACAACGTACTTTCCGGTGGTGGTTCGTGCGATTCTCATGTTTTACCTAATACAACGATGTTGTATTACGTGAATTATGCTGTCACGATTCGCAACCGCTGTCAAGCAAATTTCAGAGGGCGCGCCCGCCCCGTTTTCTTGATCCCTGTCTGCCTCGAACCGCCGCCCCGCTCTCACGGATCGCCGGGCGCCCGTGAAAAAGTGGGTTGACAAAGGATATCCAACCATGAAAAGATCGTTTTGTCAAATACAACGTCGTTGTATTTAATAAAACGACGAAGACTCCCCGATCACCGCGGCGAGGGACCGGCCCCACCTCCGGGAACCGCCGATGGAGGAACCGATCCATGACCCCAACCCGTCCGCAATCTCCGCTCGACCGTCCCTTTCTCCCTCTCGCCAAATACTCCTTCGGAGTCGGGGACCGCTTTGCCCGCCAGGCACGGGCGCAGCTGCGCGCCTGTGTGCTCGCCGCCCAGAACGGGTTCGAGATCATCCCGGTCTGGAACAAGTCCCACCGCGAGCACACGATCGTGGGTTCAAAGCCCGGCAGTGTGCGCGCCGCCGCCGAGGCGGCGGTCCGGGAACTCCGCTGGAGCCGACCGTTCCACGTGGATGCCGACCATATCACGCTGGAAACGGTGGAGGGGTTTCTGGACTCCAGCGACTACTATACCCTCGATGTCGCGGCCGCCATCGGCAAACCCGCGGCCGGCCACCAGGTGGACGGATTTTTGTCGAAGCACCCCGAGCTGGCGCAGCGCATTGCCCTGCCCCCTCCCGAGCCTCCCCTGGAGATCTCCCGGGCCGCCCTCACGCAGGTCGCGGGAAAGTACCTGTTCGCGGCCCAGGAAGCCGGCCGCCTCTACGGGCGCATCGCGGCCACGAAAAAACCGGACGGCTTCATCACGGAAGTTTCCATGGATGAAACCGACAGCCCGCAGACCCCGGCCGAGCTGCTCGTGATCCTCGCCGCCCTGGCGGATGAGGGGGTGCCCGTGCAGGCGGTTGCGCCCAAGTTCACCGGCCGATTCAACAAGGGCGTTGACTACGTGGGCAATCCCGCCCAGTTCGAAAAAGAATTCCGCAGCGACCTCGCCGTCGTCGCCCACGCCATCACCACTTATGGCCTCCCTTCCACGCTGAAGCTCAGCATCCACTCCGGGAGTGACAAGTTCTCGATCTACCCGGCCATGGCCCGCGCCCTCGCCGACACCGGGGCCGGGCTGCACGTGAAAACGGCCGGTACCACCTGGCTTGAGGAACTCATCGGGCTGGCGGAGGCGGGCGGCGACGGACTCGCCCTTGTCCGGGAGATCTACACGCAGGCTTACCGGCGCCGCGACGAGCTCTGCGCTCCCTATGCGACCGTCATTGACATTGACGCCGCGAAGCTCCCGCATCCCGACCGCGTCCAGTCGTGGTCTTCAGAGCAATACGCCAATGCCCTGCGCCACGATCAAACCTGCGCCGAATTCAACCCCAGCTTCCGCCAGGTGCTCCATGTCGGTTACAAGATTGCCGCACAGCTGGGACAGCGCTACCTGGATCTGCTGGACGCCTGCGAGGAGCCGATCGCCCGCAACGTCACCACGAACCTTTATGAACGGCATTTGAAACCGATCTTCCTGAGCGGGGCCGTCGGCCGTCGCGGGACGCTGACCAGCGGGGCCGGGAGATGAGGAGCGAGAGGAACATGCGTGTGCAACGAAGATCCCTGCTGAGGGGAGCGGTCGCGATGTTGCTGCTGACGGCGGTGATGTCCCCGGCCGCGTGGGCGCAATCCCCGCGGTCTGAAACCCGGGATCCGGGCAGACTCCAACCGGGCCGCAGCGACCCCTCTTTCTCTCAACCTTCGATCGCGCCGGGCGTTGACTACACGGTTCCGACAGAGGCGGACATCAAAGCCGTGCTGGACCGCATCCGGGCCTATTTTGTTCGCGCCACTCCATACCGCATCATCAATACGGACACGAATCAGCCCATCCCCGATCTGTCCCGTCCCATCAAGGCTGCAGGAATCGATCTCCGCGAGGGCGAGTTCATTGACTGGACCTACTCCATGGGTGTCGTCTTGGCCGGCATGCTCCAGGTGTCGGACGTCACCGGAGATTCCAGATACCAAGACTACACGCTCAGGAATTTCGACTTCATCTTCGACCATCTCGATTACTTCCGCCGCCAAGCCAGCGAGTTCGGGCCCCAGCGCCATGGCTATCGACGATTGCTGGACATGCACGAACTGGATGACTGCGGCGCGATCGGGGCCGCGCTCATCAAGGCGTACCGGAAGAAACCGGATCCGCGATACCGGACCACGATCGACCTCGTCGCCGAATTTATTTCGCACAAGCAAATGCGGATGAAGGATGGCACCGTCGCCCGTCCGCGCCCACAGCCGGTTTCGCTCTGGATCGACGACTTGTATATGAGTGTTCCCTTCCTCGTCCGGATGAGCGAGTTGACGGGAGACCGCGCGTACTTGGACGATGCCGCCAGACAGGTCATTCAAATGTCGGAGCGCCTGCAGAACCCGACCACGGGGTTGTATGACCATTCGTGGTTCGAGAATACCGCCTATGACCCGCATTTTTATTGGGGACGCGGTGCCGGCTGGGCGCTCATGGCCATGGCGGAACTCCTCAGCGTCCTGCCCGAGGACCACCCGGACCGCGCCCACGTCCTTGATATCTTCCAGCGTAGCGTGCAGGGAGTCGCCGCCGTCCAGAGCGGTAACGGCCTGTGGCACCAGTTGCTGGACAAGCCCGACAGCTATCTTGAAACTTCGGCCTCCGCCATGTTTACCTTCGCCATCGCGCGGGGCGTCAACCGCGGATGGCTGAGCCCGGTGTACGCCCCGGTGGCACAAACCGGATGGCAGGCCGTGGCCCAGCGGGTGCGGCAGGACGGTCGCATCGAGGGCATCTGCGTGGGAACGACCGCCGCCTACGACGCGGTCTACTATTGCAACCGTCCCACCGATCTCGGCGCCATGCAGGGATATGGGCCGGTCCTGATGGCCGGCGCTGAAGTCATCACGATGCTTCGCACCTTTGATATCGAGCGGACCTTGAACACCTTCCATTACCGGATGCGCAAACGATGATCCGGCTGACCGGCGCGTCCGGCCGAACGCCTTTCGAGGAGTAAAACATGATCCGGCTCCTTACCGCTTTCGTCATGGCCCTCGGGTTCTTCCTGCCGGCCGCCCCCGCGGTCCCGACTCTTCCGGGTGCCCTGGTGACCGTTCGCAATCCGATCGATCTCGATCGGCCCCATGAAACGATTGTGCTCCATGCCGCGGATTTGCGGCGGCTGCTCTCCGTTGAGGATCCCCGCCGCGTGCACGTCCTTGACGAACGGACCGGCCAGGAACTGCTCGCGCAGGCGGTCGACACCAATGACGACGGCCAGGTCGAAGAACTCATCTACCAGACGGACATCGGGCCCCTGGAAACCCGGAAATTCCAACTCAGTGTCGGCGACCGACAAGTCCCCCGCCGGGAAGACTTCAAAGCCTACGCCCGGTTTGTCCAGGAACGGCGCGATGATTTTGCCTGGGAGAATGATCGCATCGCCCACCGCATGTATGGCGCCGCGTTGGAAACCTGGGCGCAGGAACCGCTGACCAGCAGTGCCGTCGACGTCTGGTGTAAACGGGTGCGGCGGCTGATTATCAACGACTGGTACATGGTGGATGACTATCATCGCGATCATGGCGAGGGCGCCGACTTTTATTCTGCGGGCACAAGCCGGGGCTGCGGCGGCAATGGCCTGTGGGTGGCGGGACGGCTGTATCCCTCGGCCAACTTCCGGCATTCCCGTGTTTTTGCCAATGGTCCGATCCGCGTCATCTTCGAACTCACCTATGACGCGTGGGATGCGGGAGGCGTCCGGGTCTCCGAGGTCAAACGCATCATCCTGGACGCGGGACAGAATCTCAACCGCTTCGAGAGTCGCTACACGATCCACGGGGAGACTCAAAAACTGACTCACGCCATTGGCATAAAGAAGAATGCGGGCGCCGCCAGTTCCTTCAGCCGGGAACAAGGATCCCTTCGCACCTGGGAGCCGCTCAAAGAGGATGCCGGACAGCTCGGCTGCGGAGTCCTCATCAATCCCACCCAGATTGTGGAACGCGCTGAGGACAAGGGCAACTCCCTGGTCGTTGCCAGGGTCGCTCCGGAAATGACCGCTGCGTATTATGCTGGGTTCGGCTGGACGAAGAGCGGTGATTTCCTCACCGTCGAGGACTGGGATCGCTATCTTTCACAATTCGCCACCCGCCTTCGATCGCCCTTGAAAGTGACCGTGACGGCCCGGTGAAGGCCGATCCGATTGTGGATTGTGGATTTCGGAATAAAAGCGCGGCGGCACAGTCCCGGCCCGCATGGGTCTGCGTTACCTCTCTTTGGCGGGATGAATCCGCCCATGCAATCCAGCGTCCTTTGCCAGGTTTCCCGCTCAGGCGACAAACAACAACAAACCACCTTACAAGTACCTCCAGGAGGCGAGATGTCGAACCACCGTCCACGTCGCGACTTCATGAAGCATTTTGCCATCGGCGCGGCCTTGACCCTGCCCGCTGCCACCCTCTCCCCCGCGGCCGTTGCTGCCGTCAGCGCCCCCGGAGAGAAAGACAAGCACGCCGGTCCATTCTTCAATGCCCTCGAATTCGGCGCCGTGGGTGATGGGAAAACTCCTTGCACCAAGGCGCTCCAGAGAGCAGTGGATACTTGCGCCCAGGCCGGAGGCGGCAAGGTAATCATCCCCGCAGGCCGGTATCTCACCAGTGCCCTCTTTCTGAAAAGCAATGTTCACGTCGAGATCCTGGCCGGTGCGATCCTGCTCTTTACCACGGATTTCGACAGTGTCCCGACCATCCAGGGCCGCTGGGAAGGCATCGACCGATCGATATACGCATCCTTATTTACAGGCGCCGATCTGGAAAACGTATCCATCACCGGCCGCGGTACCCTCGATGGCCAGGGCGAGGCCTGGTGGAAGGCCTTTCGGATCGTCCGCGATCTCCGCCGGAAGATGGGACTTGACGACCGCGAGAGCGAGAATCCCCCCGGTTCTCTCCTCAAATGGGGCCGCCCGCGCATGATCAATCTCTATCGTTGTAAGAATGTACTGATCAGCGGCGTCACCCTCATCAATTCACCCTCCTGGAACATCCATCCGGTAATGTGCCAAAACGTTTGTATTGACGGGGTCACCATCCTCGCCCCCACCGACGGGCCCAACACCGATGGCATTGATCCGGACTCCTGCAAGGACGTGCGCATTGCGAACTGCACCATCAGCGTGGGTGACGATTGCATAATTATTAAATCCGGCTACCGCTACCAGGCACGGGGAGTCCCTTCTGAAAACATCACGGTGACCAACTGTGTATTTGGCACGGGGCACTGCGGGGTCGGGGTGGGCAGCGAAACGGCGGGTGGGGTGAAAAATGTAGCGATCAGCAATTGCGTGTGCGACGGCACGGAGCGCGGCCTTCGTTTCAAGACCGCCCGGGGTCGAGGGAACGTCGTGGAGAACGTGCGTGCCTCCAACGTGGTCATGCGCAATGTAGGCGAGGCCGTCACCGTGACGATGTTCTACACCGGAGGCGATCTGCACGCCGTTCAACCGGTAAACGAAGGGACGCCCACCTTCCGGAACTTTCACTTCAGCGAAATCACCGCGACCGGGGTCAAGCGGCCTGTCGTGATCGAAGGTCTTCCCGAGATGCCGATCCAGGAACTCAGCATCAGTAACATGGTGGTGGAAGACGCTGCGACGGGGATTGCTTGTACCAACGTCACCGGGTTGGCTGTCGACAATGTCCGGGTCAACGCTGCGAAGGGCCCGGCGTTCGCTGTGGACGGGGTACGCGAGATTGAAGTCTACCGCTTCACCACCCGCCAACCGAAGACAGGTCAGCCGGTCATCCGCTTTGAAAACGTGAATGATGCCGTATTGCATTCCTGCACCGCGGCCGAGGGCACGGGCACTTTCCTGGAATTGAAGGGAACCACAAATCGTGACGTCAGCTTGATGGGCAATCGCCTCACGCGGGCGGCGCGCGAAGTGGAATTCACCGCGGGGGCATCGGAGGCCGCGCTTTCCAGGCGTGCCTGAATCCCATGAACGCACGGTTTCCTGCCGCCATCGCCTTCGCCCTGGTTCTCGTCGCATCAGGATCGCATTGTGTGTGTGCCAGGAATCTCATTTGTGATCCAAGAGATCATGGCGCGCTCGCCGATGGCCAGTCGAAGGACACCCGGGCCATCCAGGCGGCCATCGACAAGTGTGCCGCCACAGGAAACGGCATTGTGCGCCTGTCCGCAGGCAAGTACCTGAGCGCTCCCCTTTTTCTCAAGTCAAAAGTGACTCTTAAGTTTGACTCCGGCGCCATCCTGATCGGCTCCCATGATACGGCCGACTATCAACCCATGCCGGGCCAGCCCGACACCGGTCGCAAAGTCCTGGCACTGATCAATGCCGTCGATGCCTCGGACTTTGCGATGGTAGGCCAAGGGACCATCGACGGGGACGGCAAATTCTGGTGGAAGAAGTACCCTGAGGCGGGGGACCGGCCCCGTCTGCTGTATTTCAACCGCTGCAAGCGCATCCGTGTGGAGGGGCTCACGCTTATGAATTCGCCCAGCTTTCATCTGGTGCCGGCCAACAGCGAAGACATCGTGATCGAAGGCCTGAAGATCCTCGCGCCCGCAGATTCCCCGAACACCGATGGAATTGATCCCAGCGCCTCACGCCGCGTCCGCATCAGACGGTGCCACATTGACGTGGGGGACGACAACATCGCTATCAAGTCCGGCCATCCCGACCGAAATCACCCCGGTGCGGCCGCGGCCGACATCCGGATTTCCGATTGTTATTTCGCCCACGGACACGGATTGTCCATCGGCAGCGAAACCAACGCCGGGGTCCGCAACGTGACGGTCCGCAATATTACCTTCAGCGGAACGGATAATGGAATCCGCATCAAATCTCCACGGGGTCGAGGTGGCGAGGTGTCCTTTATTCACTACTCCAACATTTCCATGCACAACGTCAGAAATGCCATCGTGATCACAGGTTATTACCCCGAGAGAACGATTCCGCCGCCCGGCAGCGATCCGGGTCAAAGGTTGACGGCGACGACTCCGAAGTTTCACCATGTGACCATTCGCCATTTGAAATCTGCGGAGGGAAAGAATGCTGGAAAGATCGTTGGGCTGCCGGAGAGCCGCCTGAGTAACATTGTACTCAAGGACGTCCGGATCTCTGCCGACAGTGGCTTGGTGGTTCGCAACGCCGAACTTCACATGAGGCAAGTCCGAATTACAGTGCGGAAGGGCGTGCCGATTGACGTGCAGGAAAATGCGCAGGTTTGGTAGCCTCGCCACGCTCTTTGTGGCGGGGGCCTTTCGTCGCCTCTCAGCATAAATCCGCAACGGCCGCTCAGCTCAACCAAAAGCCCCCGCCGGCACACAACGCCGGCGAGGCTACCCATGCATCGCATTCAGGAATGTCTTGGTAACCTCGCCACGCTCTTTGTGGCGGGGGCCTTTCGTCGTCTCGAGATAAGATTCTACTTGGTTCTTTTCGACTGGAGGGGTGACAGATCGGCGTTTCGCGTTCGAAGCGAGGCTGCGGAGGCATAGATCGCGGCGTCTTTCAACACGACTTCGACAGGGCGGCAAGGGCATCGTGCCTTGAACACAAGCGTATCCGTTCCGCTGCCGGAGGCGTAAACCGCCGGCCGGCCTGAGGCCAGCTTGAGGCGTGGTTGTCCTCGCACCGTGACACTCTCCTTGAACACAAGACGGAGCTGGTCAGGGTCTGTCTCAATCCGGGCGATCCCAGCGGGCGTCTCGCTCTCGGGATCCCAGCCCGAAAAGGTCCACGCGGCCGTTACCGCTGTTTTCACTTTTGCCGGGGACGTTTCGAGGTTGTCTCTGAGCCAGGCGTAATCAGGGGCCTTGTTTTCGGCGAAATAGACCCGTCCCTCTCCCCATTTCATCTCGTAATTGCGGGCAGGCTCACGGACGATCTGCCCGTCCGGCAGGAGCTTGTCTGAGATTGTATTTTCGATGAAGTACCACGCGGCGTCACGGAAGTAAGATCCGAGGCCGAAGGGCTTCGGGCCGTCAATCACGGACTGACGGATCACCATCCTATCGGTCTCGCGGAAGATGCCTTCATTGAAGAGGCAGTGTGGATCACCCAGGCACCAGAAGGTACAGTGGATGGCGTAAGTGGTTCCGCGCGGCACAATGATGTGGTAGGTGCCGGAGACATACACGTCATTCAAGTAGAATTCGCCGCGGGAGGTGAGGACCAGCGTATCGCCGCCATAGCCGACCACGTCGACCTTCGCGATGACGACCCGTCTGGCTCCTCCGATCGCCGAGAGCGCAGCGCCTTTGCCCCTTCCCTGATATGAATTCAAGACGGTCAAGTTCTCAATGACGAGGTCGCTTGCGTCCGCGATGATGACCGAGCATTGCTCTTCCTTGGATTGGCCCGGCTGGATGGGACAGGCGCTGGTATCGACTTCTGAAACGATCCGGGTCTTCTTGCGGTCCTCGCCACGAAGCGTCAGGAACGGTTTGTGAATTCGAACCAGTTCCCGGTAGGTTCCCTTCTTAAGAAAGATGACCGTGCGTTCACGGCTGCCTTCCGGCACCGAATCCACGGCCGCCTGGACCGTCCTGAAGTCACCGGACCCGTCGGCCGCGACCGTCAATTCACGGGCCTGGCCCCATGCAGGAGTCAGAAGGACTACGAGGGCGATGGTGGAAGCAATGCGGCATTTCATTCTTGGTTCTCCCGGGACTGCTCGAATCAAGCCAAGGGCAGGAAGGGATACTCAGGACTTTACTACGGCCACGGCCGAGTCTTCGGGACTCTCCACGACGGCGGGCTCGCCCGAGCGGGTCTCCTCGATCACCTGGGCATGCTCGGCCCGTTGCAGATGGTCGTTCATCATGCGGCGGGCACGTTCCGGATCGTGGACACGAATGGCCTTGTAAATGGCTCGGTGCTCCTCGGCCGATTCTCTGAGGTCGCTGGCGCGGCTGATCGTCTGCCGGCGCTGCTCACGGAACAGCTCCGACACCATGTTGACGAGCGCCGAAAGGATGGGATTGCCCGAAGCCGCCGCCACCGCGCGGTGGAAAAGGGCGTCGTGGAGGAGAAACGCCTGGGGATCGTCCAAAGACGCAAACATCCCCGTCGCTTCATCGCTGATCACGACAAGTTGTTCCGAACTGGCGCGTTCTGCCGCCAGCCCCGCGACCGACACTTCGAGCACTAATCGCGCCTCGAACATCTGGGCGGGAGTAAAGCCGTGCAACGCCGCAAGAAAACTCAGGGCATCGGTTGCGAGAACAGGCCGCCCCGATGTGATGAAGGAGCCGGACCCATGCCGAGTCTGAACCACTCCCATCGCGGCAAGCGACCGCAGGCCGGCTCGAAGACTCGCCCGGCTCACCCCCAGCAGGACGGCGAGATCCCGCTCCGCAGGGAGTCGATCCCCGGACCGGAGTTGCCCTTGCTCGATTAAGCCGCGCACATGGGCCACCACGAGCTGAGTCGCCGCAAAACCATCAGATTTGGTCATGATGCTCAATGCCCCCGCTCAAATCGGAATTCAGACTATGAGTCACTACAATTTGGTATGACCTCTTGCCAAGCACACAATTAACATATATTTCCAATTTTATCAATCAGAAAACTCGTAATATACAAATATCGTCATATATGTGTTGTTATTAAGACTTGACACCGCTTTTTCAAAATGGTATGAACATACATTATTTTTTGACTTGTGGTATGACCACTTATAGAATATTTCGTTTCAGTAGCTCAAAGCTTGGGATCTTAAATGAAAGTGGAATCGCACGAATTGGGGGGGCCTTTTTCCACACGCGACATCAGGATTACACGCCGCAAGAGATCGTCGTTGGCAGAGCAGCTTTAGGAAGACCGTCCTTCACATGGGTGACCAATCGATGAACACAACCACGGATGACGAAAAGATGGATGCGATGTCGATGACTACCGACAAGCTGACGCGAATTTACGATTTTACAGGACAGACGGTGGTCATCACAGGCGGCGCGGGCGTGCTGGGGAGCGAAATCGCCTGTGCGCTGGCTGGTTGCGGCGCTCAATTAGCCATCCTGGACCAGCGACTTGAACCGGGCCCGGCCCTCCTGAAGCGCATGGGAAAGCACGCGAGCAATGCTCAACTGTTTGCAGGCGACGTCCTGAACATCGAGAGCTTGCGCCAGGTGGCCGGTGAGGTCCTGGCGCGGTTTGGCAGGGTGGACTGCTTGCTCAACGCCGCCGGCGGCAACAAACCGCAGGCCACGACAAGTCCCGATCTGAAATTCTTCGATCTTCCGACCGAAGCGCTGCGTGGCGTCTTCGACTTGAACCTTCTTGGAACAATCCTCCCGTGTCAGGTCTTCGGCAAGGTGATGGCAGAGCAGGGCGGTGGCATCATCCTGAATATCTCCTCGATGAACGCCTTCCGGCCGCTGACACGCATTCCCGCGTATTCCGCTGCAAAGGCCGGTGTGAGCAACTTTACACAGTGGCTCGCGGTCCACATGGCACAGGAATATTCACCAAACATTCGCGTCAATGCAATCGCACCGGGTTTTTTCCTGACCGACCAAAACCGGTTCCTGCTAAAGGACCGGGAAACGGGTGAATGGACGCCTCGGGGCAAGTCGATTCTTGCTCATACGCCCATGGCGCGTCTCGGGAATCCGGAAGATTTACTCGGCGCCGTGTTGTGGCTGCTTTCGCCGGCATCGGCGTTTGTAACCGGCACGGTCGTGCCGATTGATGGAGGCTTCTCCGCTTACAGCGGCGTCTAATTGTCCCCAGGCGGGACGGGTGAGTCAGGGGCGGTCCGCCACAACGGCTCGCGCTCCCCCGCCCGCGGGGGGAAGAGCCGCCGTACAGAACGGCCTGACCGCAGCGCAGGCCTTGACCAGAAAAAACCCGAGTCACTGCGGGACCACTCGATCAGGGCGGCAAGCCCTAATCCCCACTTCAAGGAGAGATCACCCTATGAGCACCTGCACCGCGCCGGCACTGGCCGAACTCAAGGCGCAGCATGAGTTCTTCGTCGGCATCGACTCCGACGGTTGCGCCTTTGACAGCATGGAGATCAAACAGAAGGAGTGCTTCTGTCCCAACACCATCAAGTACTGGAATCTGCAGGCCGTCTCAAAATACGCGCGCGAAACCGCCGAGTTTGTCAATCTCTACTCGAAGTGGCGCGGTACCAACCGCTGGCCGGCCCTCGTGATGGTTTTCGATTTGTTGACCCGACGGCCCGAAGTCGCCGCACGCAAGGTCGAAATTCCGAAGGCTCCCCGGGTGCGTGAGTTTATCGAATCGGGCAAGCCGCTCAGCAATGACGGACTCAAGGAGTATATGGCCGGTCATCCCGATCCGGAGCTGGCGCGCGCCATGGAATGGAGCCTGGCGGTCAACAAGAGCATTTCCGACATCGTGTTCGGGTTGCCGCCCTTCCCTTACGTTCGAGAGAGCCTGGAACTCCTTGCGACGCGGACCGACAGCATCGTCGTCTCGCAGACCCCCACCGAGGCGCTCGTGCGTGAATGGGAAGAGCACGACATTGCGAGATACGTGCGCGTCATCGCGGGCCAGGAAATGGGCACAAAAAAACAGCACCTGAAGATGGCGACTGCCGGAAAGTATGCGTTCAACCACATGCTGATGATCGGGGACGCCTTCGGCGACCTGGAAGCAGCCCGCGGGAGCGGCGCCCTTTTCTTCCCCATCAACCCCGGACACGAAGAGGAATCCTGGAGGCGCTTCTTTCAGGAAGGCATAGACAAGTTCCTGTCCGGCACGTTCAGCGGGGCCTACGAAGAAGAATTGTTAGCGGATTTTATGCGGCTGTTACCCGCTACTCCGCCATGGAAGTGCTGAGCACAGCAAAGACCCCGAGGGAACTGCAAAAACCTTTATGAGGAAACCAGGAACCCAGGGATTCAAGGAGCGATGGATTGGGTGCATACCTCCTTGTTTCCTGGATTCCTAATGCAAAGAGTGGTGGGTTTCACGCTGTCCTGGCAAAGGAAGACAGAATATGACCATTGGTAAGGGTTTCACCGACCGATACCTCAATAATGACCAGATCGGCGAAATTATCGCCGAAGCGTTGGCCACGGTCTCGGTCGAAGGCAAGCGTGTTCTCATCATCATCCCAGACGGCACGCGCTCAATGCCGATGCCTGTCATGTTCACCTGGTTCCAGCAGATCCTCAAGCCGCGGGTCAAGGCGCTGGACTACCTGGTGGCCCTCGGCACACACCCCCCGATGAGTGATGCCCAGTTGACGCGACTGGTGGGGCACGCGGTCGTTGACGGCAAAGTTGGCGAAACTCACATCTTCAACCACCACTGGGAAAACCCCGCCAACTTCGTTTCCCTGGGAACGATTCCCGCCCGGGAGATCGAGCAGATTACCGGGGGCCTGATGTCCCAGGACGTGCCGGTGACGCTCAACAAGCTGATTCTCGAGTATGATCATCTCTTCATCTGCGGCCCGGTTTTCCCGCACGAGGTGGTCGGGTTCTCCGGCGGCAACAAGTACTTTTTCCCCGGCATTGCGGGACCCGAGATCATCAACTTCACCCACTGGCTCGGTGCGGTGATCACCAACTACGATGTCATCGGCGCCGGATACACCCCGGTCCGGGCAGTCATCGATCGCGCGGCCGCGTTCATTCCCCGGCCGGCAGCATGCTTTGCGCTTGTCGTCACTCATGAGGGCCTCGCCGGGCTGTATTTCGGCTCGCCGCCGGAGGCATGGACCGCGGCCTCCAGGCTTTCGGCCGAGAAACATATCATCTATGTGGACCAACCTTTTCGGCGCGTGCTCTCGGTGATGCCGGAGATGTACGACGACCTCTGGACGGCGGCGAAGGGGATGTACAAGATGGAGCCCGCGGTCGCGGATGGCGGCGAGGTGGTCATCTACGGCCCGCACCTGAGCGAGGTCAGCTACACTCATGGAAAGCTGATCGACGAGATCGGTTACCACTGCCGCGATTACTTCATCAAGCAGTGGGAGCGTTTCCACCACTATCCCGGGGGCGTGCTGGCACACTCGACGCACGTCAAAGGCCTGGGCACTTACGATTCCGCAACCGGCATTGAATCCCCGCGTATCCGTGTGACACTGGCCACGGGAATTCCCGAGGAGCGATGCCATCGCATCAACCTGGGCTATCTCAATCCGGCATCCATCAAAATCGATGAATGGCGCGGCCGTGAACAGGAAGGGGTTTACGTGGTGCCGCGCGCCGGAGAGGTTCTGTACCGGCTCAAGAAGAAGACCGCCATCGCGGGTTAGGAGATGAGATGGAGTACAAAATCGGAGTGGTCGGACTCGGCGTCATGGGGGCCAATCTGGCGCTCAACATGGAACGCAATGGTTTTCCGGTCATCGGTTATGACCTGGATGCGGCCAAGATGCGCGCCTTCCTCGAGGGCCCGGCGAAAGGGAAAAGGATTGCCGGTGCGGACTCTCCCGCCGATTTGATGAAGGCACTGGAAAAACCGCGCCGGATTCTCATTATGGTGCCGGCCGGTTCGCCTGTCGACAGTGCCATCGCCCATCTGAAACCGCACCTGGACACGGGAGACATCCTGATGGACGGCGGAAATTCCTTCTTCCTCGATACCGAGCGCCGCAACAAGGAACTCGAAGCCCAGGGCTTCCTGTACATCGGAACCGGCGTGTCCGGGGGAGAAGAAGGCGCGCTGTGGGGACCCGCTATTATGCCGGGTGGACAACACGAGGCATGGGAAGCGGTCTCTCCGATCCTCCGCGCCATGGCGGCCCGCGCCGACGATGGCCAACCCTGCGTGGAATACATGGGACCACGCGGGGCCGGACACTTCGTCAAAATGGTGCACAATGGGATTGAGTATGGCGATATGCAACTGATCGCCGAGGCCTACGACTTGTTGCACCGGGGCCTGGGCCTTGCGGCCGATGAACTTCATGACATTTTCAGTGAATGGAACCAGCGCGAGTTAAAATCCTACTTGATTGAAATCACTGCCGCCATCTTCGAAAAGCAGGACACGGAAACGGGGAAGCCCCTGGTGGATGTCATTCTGGACGAGGCCCAGCAGAAGGGCACCGGGAAGTGGGCCAGCCAGAACGCGTTTGACATCGGCGCCCCGATCCCCACCATCAACGCGGCCGTCGAGAGCCGAATCCTATCGGCCCTCAAGCCCCAGCGCGTCGCTGCAAGCCAAGTGCTCCGGGGACCGGTACCCGCCTACGCCGGCGATGTACGGCGGCTGATCGAGGCCGTCGAAGCGGCGCTGTACGCGAGCAAGATTACTTCTTACGCGCAGGGTTGTGCCCTGATGAGTCTCGCTTCCGAGGAGTACAAGTTTGAACTTCACCTCGCTGACATCGCCAAGATCTGGCGCGCGGGATGCATCATCCGGGCCAGCCTCCTCGGCGACATCATGGCGGCCTATCACCACAATCCCGCCCTCGTGAACTTACTGCTGGACCCCGCGTTCCGCGAGGCGGTCGAAAGTCGTCAGGACGCTTGGCGTTTCGTAGTGCAGACGGCGGTCGGCATGGGTCTACCCGTCTTGGCGATGAGTGCCTCCCTGGCGTATTTCGACGCCTATCGCAGTGCCCGCTTGCCGGCCAATCTAACCCAGGCCCAGCGCGATTATTTCGGGGCCCACACCTACCGTCGCATTGACAAGGATGGGGTGTTCCACACCGAATGGACATCAACAACACAGGTGCAGACGAATTGACTTGCGGTCCTGTCCCTCGGAACGGAGTCCTTGTCCTGAATTAATGCGGAATCCAGAAAGGATGGCAGGTCAATGGCGAGTGAACATTCAGCGGTCGCGGAGGAGCCGGTGACGACACCGGCGGCTGTGGCGGCCTCCGGCCATTTCCGGTGGGCCATCTGCGCTTTATTGTTTTTTGCCGCCACCGTCAATTATGTTGACCGCCAGGTCATCGGCCTGTTGAAGCCCACCTTGCAGGCCCAGATGCATTGGAGCGAAATCGATTACAGCAACATCATCTTCATGTTTCAGCTGGCCTACGCGGCGGGTCTCCTGGTAGTGGGTCGCGTCATGGACTGGCTGGGCACGCGCAAGGGCTTTTCACTGGCGGTCTTCCTGTGGAGCCTTGCCGCGATGGCCCACGCCCTGGCGAGTTCGGTGTTCGGTTTTGGCGCCGCGCGCTTCGCACTGGGGATCGGTGAGTCGGGAAGCTTCCCGGCCTCCATCAAGACCGTCGCCGAGTGGTTTCCGAAAAAAGAACGGGCGCTGGCAACCGGCATTTTCAACTCCGGCACCAATGTCGGCGCCATCGTGACCCCGCTCGTCATCCCCTGGCTCACCTACAGGTATGGATGGCAGGGGGCATTTATTGCCACCGGGGCGCTCGGCTTCGTGTGGCTCATTCTCTGGATCGCCTTCTACCACCATCCCGATGAACACCGGGGCGTGACGGCGGCTGAGTTGGCCTATATCCGTAGCGATCCCGCCGAAAAGACAACTCCCATCCGATGGAAGCGGCTCGTTTCTCACCGCCAGATGTGGGCGTTTGCCATCGGCAAGTTTCTGACGGACCCGATCTGGTGGCTTTACCTTTTCTGGGTCCCGGATTTTCTTAATAGAAACTTTAAGGTCAACTTGCTGGGGATGATCGTGCCGCTTCTGGTAATCTATAACGCCGCGACCATCGGCAGTATCTTTGGCGGCTGGCTCTCGGGGGCATTGATCAAGCGAGGTTGGACTCTCAATGCGGGTCGAAAAACGGCCATGCTGGTGTGTGCGCTTGCGGTGGTGCCCATCGTGTTCGCTTCTCGGACTCCCAACCTGTATGTAGCCGTCGCGCTCGTCAGCCTCGCGGCGGCGGCTCATCAGGGATGGTCCGCAAATATCTTCACGATCGCCTCCGACATGTTCCCGCGTCGCGCCATCGGCTCGGTGGTGGGCTTTGGAGGCATGGCCGGGGCGGTGGGCGGCATGTTGATCGCAAAAATCGTCGGCTACGTGCTCCAATGGACCGGGTCTTATCTCCCCGTCTTCATCATCGCGGGATCGGCCTATCTGGTGGCTCTCCTGGTCATCCAACTCCTGGCCCCGCGACTGGCGCCGGCTTCAATGGAGGCCGAGTAGGACCATTACTTTTGTTCAACTCTCAAAAATGAGTAAACCGTCCCAGGGAAGCACCTCTTTCCAGCGGCCGGTCACCTCCTGTACAAGGACAAAACCATGTTGAAACTCAAATCGAAATCAGATTGCCGGTGGGATCTGGTCAGTCTGGGAGAGGTTATGCTCCGGCTGGATCCCGGGGACGGCCGCGTTCACACCACCCGAAGTTTTCGCGTGTGGGAAGGCGGCGGTGAATATAATGTGGCCCGCGGGCTGAAGCGCTGCTTCGGCCTCGATACAGCGCTCGTTTCGGCGTTCGCCGACAACCCGGTAGGACACCTGATCGAGGACTTCATTTTCCAGGGCGGCGTCGACCAGTCCCACGTTAGGTGGGTACCCTATGATGGCGTCGGACGATCGGTGCGAAACGGGCTTAACTTCACCGAGCGAGGATTCGGCGTCCGCGCTGCCGTGGGCTGTCCGGACCGGGGCCACACCGCGATTTCGCAAGCCAAGCCCGGCGATTACGACTGGGACCAGATCTTCGGTCGTGAAGGGGCCCGATGGTTCCACACCGGCGGCATCTTTGCCGCCTTGTCGGAAACCACACCGCTTGTCGCCCGCGAAGCCATGCAGGCGGCAAAGCGCCACGGCGTCATCGTGTCCTACGACCTGAACTATCGCGAGTCGCTCTGGAAGGCGATCGGTGGAAAGAAGCACGCGCAGGAGGTCAACCGCGAGCTCGCTTCTTATGTCGATGTGATGCTCGGGAATGAGGAAGACTTCACCGCGGCTTTGGGCTTTGAAGTGGAGGGCGTGGATGCCAACCTGTCAAAGCTGGACCCGGAAAACTTTCGGCGTATGATCGAACGGGTGGTCGCGAAATACCCGGACCTGAAGGTCGTGGCCACCACGCTGCGCAACGCCCGCACGGCATCGGTCAACGACTGGGGAGCCGTCTGCTATTGCGATGGAAAGCTGCATCGCGCCACCAGCCGGGAAAATCTTGAGATTTACGACCGGGTTGGAGGGGGCGATTCGTTTGCCTCAGGCCTGATATATGGATTTCTCGCGGGCCGTGACCCGCAGTGGGCCGTCGAGTGTGGAGCGGCACACGGCGCGCTCGCCATGACCACGCCGGGCGACACCACGATGGTAACGCTGGCGGAAGTCGAAAAGGTCATGAAAGGGATCAGCGCTCGCGTTGCCCGCTGAATGCTCTGGTAGCCCCGCCGAGTGTTCTTTGCGACGGCGGGGGCTTTTGGTTGGATGGGCGGCCCTTATTCATCTTTCGAGGCAACGAAATGCCCCCGCCACAAATCCGCCTCGGCGGAGTGGCGGGGCTGCCAAGACTTTCCTCGCCGGACAAAACAGTAACCGCGATTCTTTGTACCTTCCCTGGTGCCTGCCATGAGAATTTTAGCCGACAAGAACATCCCCTTTGTAACCGAGGCATTCCGCGACCTCGGCGAAGTCACCGCACTGGAGACGCCCCTCATCACGAACCAGCGAGTTCGCGGGGCGGACATCCTGATTGTCCGCAGTGAAATCCCTGTGAACGAAAAGCTGCTTCACGGAACTCCGGTTCGGTTCGTGGGCTCGGCCACCGCCGGGACCGACCATATTGACACCGACTATCTCCGTGCCAGCAAGATCACGTTTGCCAACGCCGCGGGCTGCAACGCCAACTCGGTCAAGGAATATGTGGTTGCCGCGCTGCTCGCTTATGCGTCAAGGAATAGTCTGTCGCTTCGGGGCAAAACCTTGGGCGTAGTCGGCGTGGGCAACGTCGGAAGCAAGGTGGTCAAGGCGGCCGAGGCCCTGCGGATGACTGTGCTTCAGAACGATCCCCCGCTGGCTCGAATCACCGGCGATTCGCGGTTCGTTCCCATGGACGCCATTCTGGACGCCGATTTCATTACCTTGCATGTACCTTTGACCCGTGACGGCCCCGATCCCACCTATCATTTGTTCGACGAAGCGCAGTTCGGTCGAATGAAGCAGGGTGCGGTGCTGCTCAACACCTCCCGCGGCCCCGTGGTGTCCACCACGGCCCTGAAAAGTGCCTTCCGGGCGGGCCGTTTGTCGGCGGCGCTACTCGACGTCTGGGAAAATGAGCCTGGCCTTGATATCGAGGCCCTTCTCCTGGCTGCGATCGGAACGGCCCATGTGGCCGGCTATTCCATGGATGGGAAAATGGCGGCGGTTCGTATGGTGCGGGAGGCCGTGTGCCGGCACCTCGGAGTCTCATCTGCCTGGGACCCGGCGCTGTATCTCCGCTCGCCTGAACCGTCGCACATCGAACTGAACACCGCCCAGCTTGCCGATGAAACCGCTCTCCATCGAATCGTGCGGCGTGCCTATAACGTTGAGGAGGACGACGTGCGCCTGCGTGTCATCCTGTCGCTTCCCCCGCAAGCACAGGCGACGCACTTCACTCGTCTGCGGACCGGATATCCCTACCGCCGCGAGTTCTCCAGCTTCACGGTCGATTTGCCTCCGGAATATTCGAGGCTGGAATCGACCCTGTCGAGCCTCAGTTTCCCCTGCAGCACGGCGAGAAGCGGGCGTCAGCGGTTTCCAGCTCAAGCCGGGGGAGTCAAAGTGGCTCCACCCGCCATGTCGGGAAAGACATAAATACCTGAAAGGATCTCCTATGGCTTTCATCCACGAAGACTTTCTACTGCACAGCGAGAGTGCCCGGCGTTTGTACCACAAGTACGCGGCCGAGGAACCGATCTTTGATTACCACTGCCATCTCCCCGCCATGGACATTGCGGAGAATCGGGTGTTCAAGGATCTGTTCGAGATCTGGTTGGAAGGCGACCACTACAAGTGGCGGGCCATGCGTGCTAACGGCGTGCCGGAAAGCTATTGTACCGGCAAGGAGCCGCCCTTCGAGAAATTCATGGCCTGGGCCCGCACCGTACCCCAGACGCTCCGCAATCCGCTCTATCACTGGACGCACCTGGAGTTGAAACGATATTTTGGAATCGATGAAATGCTGGACGAGCACAGCGCTCCCCGCATCTGGGAACGCGCCAACGCCCTTCTGGCTACCGGCCCCCTGCATGCTCAGGGAATTCTTAAGAAGTTCCACGTAAAAGCGCTGTGCACAACGGACGATCCAACCGACGATCTCGAGCCTCATAAGAAGATGGCCGCGTCATCCCTCGAAACACGGGTCTTCCCCGCGTTCCGTCCCGATAAGGCATTCAACATCCGCCAGCCGGGGGAGTTCAACGCATGGGTCGACCGGCTGGAGAGTGTCAGCAATGTGCATATCGCGCGTTTCAGCGATTTTCTGTCGGCATTGCGCCAGCGACATGACTACTTCCATCAAATGGGCAGCCGGCTCTCGGACCATGGCCTGTCCACCTGTTACGCCGATTTCCCCTCCGAGCACACCGCGACGGAACTGTTCACCAAGGCCCGAAACGGCCAGGCGGCCTCACCGCTGGAACAGTCGCAATTCGCCTCCTTCATGATGGTGTATTTCGGGCACCTCGATGCCGAGAAAGGCTGGACCAAGCAACTGCACCTGGGCGCGCGCCGCAACTGCAATACCCGCCGCATGAACGAACTTGGCCCTGACACCGGATTTGATTCCATCGGGGACTGGCCGCAGGCCGAGTCCCTGGGCGCCTATCTCGATCGTCTGAACCAGGAGAATGCCCTGCCAAAAACCATCGTTTACAACAACAACCCCGCCGATAACTACGTGTTTGCCACGATGATCGGCAATTTTCAGGATGGATCAATCGCCGGCAAGATCCAGTTCGGGAGTGGCTGGTGGTTTCTCGACCAGAAGGAAGGCATCGAGTGGCAGATTAATGCCCTGTCGAATGTCGGGCTGCTCTCCCGCTTTGTTGGAATGATTACCGACTCCCGCTCCTTCATGTCCTATCCCCGGCACGAGTACTTTCGCCGTGTCCTGTGCAACCTGCTGGGCGCCGACATGGAGAAGGGTGAGTTGCCGGATGACGAAGCGATGATCGGACAGATGGTGCAGAGCATCTGCTATGGCAATGCACAGCAGTTTTTGGGTCTCCCGATGGAGGAGCGGTCCACGACCCATCCGGTATTTGCAGTCCGGGCGCAGTGAAGCATGGAACGCATGGAGTTTCTGCTCTAGAAGATTTCACCGGGACTCTGAAGTCGAAGGTTATGAAGTGAGTCGGGGGGAAGACTCGATTCCCGCTCCGGACAGACATCCGCACGGCGGAACGAAGTTGCCTCCGATCTTGTGCCCAGAAGGGCGGCCCGCCCCGCTCGAAGCTCTCCGGAAAATCATCCAACGGTGGGACCGAATATCCCTAGCGGTGCAAGGCGTGTTCATCCCCCGCGTTTCAACTCCGAAGGATCGATTTGTTCAGTTTCCCCCCTCAATTTATGGGTAAGAGGAACGTGCCTGACGACGCGAAGGGAAAGCTATGAGGGCTGACCCGTCCAGGTGGGTAACCCCATCTGTGCAATCCCTCACGGGGGATCGCGGTGGCAGCTCCGGGCTCTTTACGTCCCGGAGTGCAGACAGAATAAGGAAAAGGGTCAGTTCAGGCCCGTAGGGCCCCCGCCGCGGCGGGTAGCCCCACCTGTCGAAGATCCGCTCTGGCAAGAGCTCCGTCCCGTGCTTTTTGCAGGAGAGTGAGGGTGGGCACAGAATGGAGAAAAGGACCCATGTTAGGTCCGGAGGACCGACAGAGTGGAAGCCCCACCTGAGCTCCGCGTTCTGTGCGGAGCGAGGGTGGGGACAGCATGAGAAAAATGATATGGCCTCAGGCCCGTCGGGCCGAAAGACTGTAGCCCCGTCTGAGCCTCGCGCTTTTTCCTTTTGCGGGGCGAGGGCGGGGTACCCATGAGAGAAAATGTGAGAGCCCCGCTTGCGGGGCGAAAGAGTTCTCCGGCGGGAGCTTAATACTTCCCTTCTATTCTCATCGACAGGAAAGATTCATAAAGAAGCGTCGGACGTCCTGAGGTGACCTCAGTTTATCCTGGTTCATACGAAACTAATTCCCTTCAACAATGCTGCCCTGATAATCAGATTAGAGCATCTTCATGCAATCCGGACAGATGCCGTGACTGAATTCCACCTCAGCAGGGCTCCTGATATAGCCTTCAATCCGATTCCAATACCCCCGGTCATCTCTTATCTTTTCCAGAAGAACGAATGGGGTCGCGGCAGTGGCACCACAGGTCGTGGAAAAGATGAAGCGAGAATGCTGGCCACAATTCGTCAATCGACGCAGGGGTTGGGGCTCCATGAGCCACATGGTCATGCCATCCGGCGCTACGGTCGATTATGCGTACTTCCTTGACGCATTATCTTCCCTGCCCGGCCCTGTCGTAGGCATACAGACGGCTCAGGAGGCGATTATTCGCAAGACGCTCACCCATGACGGGACCAGCGACGTTTGGACTTACGACATTAGTGATGGGAGCAGCAGTATTACCAACCCGGACGGATCCACCGTGGACGAGACCTCCCTCACGCACGACATGGCACTTCCCCTTTCCCTGGGAGAATCTGGATCCTTCGAGGGCCTCACTTATCGGTCCAGCCAATCTGACAAAAGGATCGTCGAACGCCATTGGACGCATCTGAACTTTAGGAATACGACTACAACGGCAACCTGAACACCGAAACGGACTACGATTGGTTTGATCCGTCCCTGGTCACTCGCGACGCCCAGGGGGTGCCGACGGGCGTTCCCGGCAGCCCTCAGGTGATTCGCACAATATTGAAGACTTACTACAATCCCGCTCAGAGCGGACCTTCGGGAAATGTCTATGCTCACCGATCCATTGTCTCGGCCACTCCCCTGATCCTGAATGCCTTACGCAGTGTAGATGTGGGGACCAGCTCCACCCAGTTCAGTTATGACAACCAACCGTTCGAAACCCCGCCCACACGCGGCAACCTCTCCCGGGAGAGTCGTTGGGATAGTGCCCACAACCAATGGGTTACAACACAGCACGCCTACGACAACTATGGCAACCGGACCTCCACCACAGATCCGCTCGGCCATAGCGCTGCATATTATTATGAAGACTCGACCCATGCGCTGCCCACGAGTGTGGTCGGTGCGCTGAATGAAACGGTAGCACAGACGACCTACACCGCTTACGACTATTCGACCGGGCGGGTGACGAGTCAGACCGATCCCAATGGCAATGTGACAGCCACGGAGTACACCAACCAAATGACGGGCGCCCCGGACCC
>JAIQFV010000038.1 GCA_020073085.1 Terriglobia bacterium
ACTGAAGTCTCCACTACACCCCTCATCGCTACCTCCTCCCTCGTAGTAACGACTTCAGTCGTTACCTTTCTTCCATCCCGATTCACGGGTGCTCCCAACTTCGAGGAACGACTGAAGTCTCCACTACACCCCTCATCGCCACCTCCTCCCTCGTAGTAACGACTTCAGTCGTTACCTTTCCTCCATCTCGACTCACGGGTTCTCCCAACTTCGAGAAACGACTGAAGTCGTTACTACGTTAGTCATCCCAACCCTCACCAAAATCGCGGGGTGGATGAGCGATCCAATTCTCCCGCAACCAGTGCCGACCATAAGCTTCCTTGTAGATGTCCACACTCGACCAGGGCCAGTCAAAGGGATCTGAAACATAACCATGTTTTACGGGATTGAAATGAATGTAATTCAAAGCCCGGTAAAAATGCCTTGTATCCCGAATCATTCGGTCCTCGAACTTGTACCAGACCCGCCGCTGACCAACCAGATCATCCTCTAGATTCCACTGTCTTGATGTCCCGCCGTGAAGTTGCTGCAGGACAGCAGAAACAAGGTCGAGCGAAGAAACGTCAACGAGAATGTGATAGTGGTTTGGCAGGATGACCCACCCCGGAACATCAGCCCCGATCCTATCCATCGACTCCAACAAGCGCGCTTCAAATTCGGTCAGGCGCTCAGGGGTGTCCATGACTGGGACATGTTCGAAATTCGCCGCAGTGATCAAATACTCACCGGCCATCCGGAATGGATGGGGAGGCGCGTGAAGCGGGTAACCGCGCTCCCGACGCTGACGCACGATTTCTTCCCTCTCAAACATTGTCATCTCGCGATACCGATAGGGCATAATCGGGGGGACCTCATCCCCGTTTCATTTGCCAATGCCTGGGGGTTCGTGAAATTGACATGAAGTGCGCAGTAACGACTGAAGTCGTTACTACGACGTCAATGGCCTCCACTCGGAACGACTGAAGTCGTTACTACAACTTCAATGGCGTGTACTCGGAACGACTGAAGTCGTTACTACGATTCAAGCCCTTCTTCGATACATCACCTGGATTCCTTGTCGCCAATTCTCGTTGAGGCCCACCTTGATGACTTCGATTTCCGGGGGAAAATAATTGAGTATCCCTTCCGTGGTGGAGTGGAAACGAAAGGCCGGACCGACGAGGTACAAGACCGGCGGATGAGGCCCAACTCTGACCCCCGAGAAGTATCCCTGCCGCTCGAAATCACCCCGTTCGTGATGCCACTTAACCCTCGTCCAATAATCCAGCGCCTGAAGGGGTAAATTAATATCCTCCGCAACCTTCAGTTCGATCACCGCCAGTCGGCGTTCGCGAGTCAGGGTCAAGATATCGATGACGCCTCGGTCCAGTCCGGAAAACGCCGGGACCTGCGGATACACAAAGCCGGGGTCAAGGTCGAAATGAACCTGTCGAATGTCGGACAACACCATCGACTCCAGCCACCGCTCGGATTGGAGGCGGTAGTACGGGTGCCCGGGGGCAGGAGATCGCGGGCATCGAATCGCCTGCAGATCATTGATGAGGGAAGAGAGCTCTTCCTCGGACTCCTTTTCATAGATCTGCTCCATCGAGCCCACTCCAAATTTGAGCCGCGACAGCCTCTCTTCACCCAGCCGGGCAAATTCCAAGCCATGGAAACGGATCGAAAAGAGCCTCGATGCGGGCCGATGAACGATCTCCACCGAATCCAGTCTGGAACGGATAGGTGGCGGCAAGGCGTCGAAAGGAATCTGCTCAAAAGGCAACGGCACCTGGTCAACCCGCGATAACTTGGTCTCCACGTTGCCATAGTCGGCAAGATCGACGCGCGTCACCGTGCGCACGTCCTCTCCATACTCCATCAGGTCCACCCGCAGCCCTCCGCTCTCGAGGTAGGCCGCTCGAGTGGCCAACGTGGCTCCCCCTTTTTCCGGTACCAGCAATTTGAGCCCCACGACAGGTCGTCGGTCCCCATCCGAGCGCAATTGGTTCATCCATATCAAGGCAAAGCTCAGGCATGCATCCACCGTTGATTGGTCTTCCGCGGGATTGACTCCGAACACCGCCCATCGACCGTTCCTCTCCACCCCGATTCCACGGCAAAAATGCTCGGAAAAAGAACGGCTGAGATCCTTCGCTGAAATTGTTTTTTCGATCCGGATTTCTGGACAATAGGAATGGAAGATCTGAAGGAGTTGAGTCGGGAATCTCCGCCTCGAGGCTTTCCGTTCCGCCAGTACCGCTGAAGAAACGGTGGCATCGAACTCCAGATCAAAGGGAGGGGTGCCGCCATAAGCGACCTGAAGGACCAGGCGGTCCTTTTCGCACCCGTCCAGGCTTATGATTCGCCGCGTGATGGACTGGTCGGAGTTCCAAAATGTGACGAGGAGCTTTCCAAATTGAATCTCAAAGCAAAAATGCGAACCCTCAAGCTTGAGCATGCCGGCGCGGGGGTCACAAATGATCGTTCGGGGATGCGACAACAGGAACAACTCGAGCTGATCCTTGAGCTCAAGTAGTTTGTTCATTAGAGGAACCAGAGGGGGTCGGGGGTGGGTTTACGAACGTCTTTACACATTCATGATAGCGCGAAGCGCCTCTTCATCAAAGAGGAAAATTCTCCCCATCGACGAATCAGCGTTTATACCTCACGCGCTGAATCCGACCTATCGCAAAGACGCCATGTCGCATCGCAAGCCTTGGAACAAGAGGTAATCATGAAATCTTCGCGGTCGGGGCATCCACCGCGGCGGACGCCCTGACGTTGAATCATGCACGCTTTTGCAGCATTTTCAATGGAGAGGAAACCGGGATTAGGTTTCTTCCTCTTCCTCCTCTTTTCCTGCTCTTGCGGCCTTTGCAGTCTCTATGATCTTCTGTGAAATCTGACTCGGGACAATATCGTAGTGTGAGAATTCCATCGCGTAGGTGCCCCGGCCCTGTGTTGCAGAAGTGAGAACGGGCGCGTAGGTCAACATCTCAGCCATGGGAACCTGGGCCTTTATGATCTGATTGCCCGCACGGGAATCCATGCCCTGGATACGTCCGCGGCGTGAATTGAGGTCCCCCATCAGATCCCCCGCGTATTGCTCGGGGGCGATGATCTCCACATTCATGATGGGTTCAAGCAGGACCGGCTTGGCCTGTTCCATAGCCTTTTTGAACGCCAGTGAGCCGGCGATCTTAAAGGCCAGTTCCGACGAATCGACGTCATGATAGGAACCGTCATACAGGATGGTCCTGAAATCCACGACTGGATAGCCGGCCAGAAAGCCACGTGAGGCCGCGTCGATGATCCCCTTCTCAACCGCCGGGATGAAATTGCGGGGAATGGATCCCCCGAAGATCTCATTCACAAACTCGAAGCCCTGGCCCCGGGGGAGCGGTTCCATCTTGATTTTGCAGTCCCCATATTGTCCGTGGCCTCCGGTCTGCTTTTTGTGACGGCCCTGCGCATCCGCCTTCCCGACGACGGTCTCGCGGTAGGGCACCTTGGGAGTTTTCAACTTGACTTCCACCTGATAACGCCGCTTCAGCCGGGAGACGATAATCTCGATGTGCTGCTGACCCGTGCCGGAAAGAAGCAATTCATGGGTCTGAGGATCACGGCTGAACCGGAGGGCGAGATCTTCCTCCAGGATCTTGTGGATGGCGGTGCCGATGCGGTCTTCGTCCTGACGCGATTTCGGTTCAATCGCGAATGCGATGGCAGGCTCAGGAAATTTGACCGGGCGGTAATAGGTCGGATGCGCCTTGTCACCCAACGAGTCTCCGGTCAAAGTGTCTTTCAGCTTGGCCACTGCCCCAATATCCCCGGCCTTCAACTCGGGAACCGCGGTCGTGTTCTTTCCCTGGAGCACGCCAATGTGGGCCATCTTCTCGGAGGACCCGCGGGTGAAGTTCTGGACTGTGGCATCGTTCTTTAAGATGCCCGAGTACACCCGAAAATACGTGACCCGGCCTGCAAACGGGTCGGCCACCGTCTTGAAAACAAACATGGAAAGTGGCTCGTCTTCCGCCCCCTTGCGGGTGATCTCCTCTTCCCATTGAGCTGATTCATATCCCGCCACGGGCCGCGCATTGGCTGCGGGCATGTAATTGACAATCGCATCGAGAAGATTCTGAGCGCCGATGTTGTAATGGCCCGAAGCACACAGGACCGGCACGATGCGGCGCTCCAGGATGGCCTGCATCAGGCCCTTCTCGAGATCCTCCACGGGCAGCGTTCCTTTTTCAAAAAACTCCTCCATCAAGGCATCATTCCCCTCGGCAACCTGTTCTACCAGGGCCTCATGGGCCTTCTGTGCCGCTTCCTGCAATTCTGCCGGGATGGGACTCTCCGTCGCCTTGCCGCTGCCGGACGTGTCATAAAGGTAGGCCTTCATACTGACGAGATCGATGATCCCACGAAACGCCTTTTCCACCCCGATGGGAAGTTGAAGGGCGACAGAGGCCCGGCCGAAGTTCTGACGGATTGATTCCAGGGAGCGCTCAAAACTGGCGCGCTCCCGATCGAGTTTGTTCATGATGATCAGGCGGGGGAGGTTGAATTCATCCGCAAACGACCAGACCTTTTCGGTCTGCACCTCCACCCCGGCCACGGCATCAACCACCACGGCCGCCCCATCGGCCACACGCAAAGCCGCCCGAGTGTCGTTGATAAAGAACCCATATCCCGGTGTGTCGATGAAGTTGATCTTCGTTTTGTTCCATTCCGCGTAAGCGAGTGAAGAGCCGATGGTAATCTTTCGCTCAATCTCCTCTTCGTCATAGTCCGTGACCGTGGTCCCGTCGTCGACGCGGCCCAGCCGATTGACCATTCCTGAAGTGAATAACAAGCCGGAGACAATCGAGGTCTTGCCTGAACTTCCATGTCCCACAAAACAGAGATTGCGAATGTTTCCCCCCTCGTAGACCTTCACGCGTAACTCCTTTCAGGACAGGTAGATTTGAGAACGATTTTGAGAGATGATGGTGAGATCAAGCATTCTTGAGCGAGTGAAAAACCAGCATCCTACCATAGGAATTCGAAACGATTCAACCGAAATGGGTCAGCGGTTCACTCAGCTCCAGGGCTTTCGCAACGTGGATTGAGTGATTGTTTTTTCCGAACAAATCGGTACAATCAGGGCGCTTCAGCGGGCTCATCGCTCAACGCGCCTGCATACCGTATTCAGGAATCCGCCAGTCCCATGCAGGAAACCTTTCAAAAAATAGTCCACCTTTTTGTCCTGTACGGGTACTGGACGGTCTTCTTCGGCGTGATGCTCGAAAATGCGGGGCTCCCGGTTCCAGGGGAATCGGTTCTGCTGGTGGCCAGTTTTCTGGCCGCCCATAGTGGAGCAGTGGACCTGAAGATCGAATGGATCATCATCGTGGCCATTTGTGGCGCTACCCTGGGCGACAACTTCGGTTACTGGGTCGGCCGCCGCGGGGGCCGCCCCTTCCTCCACCGGCATGCGAGACACTTCTTCATTCGGAAACATCACATTGAGCAAGCCGAGCGCGTTTTCCATCGCTATGGAGCCTGGACGGTCTTCTTTGCGCGCTTCATTACCGGACTTCGCGTCGTGGCCGGACCCTTTGCGGGGATACTCCATCTGCCCTGGTCGAGGTTCCTGCTCTTCAATTTTACCGGCGCCGTCCTGTGGGCCACCGCCATCTCGTTGGTGGGATATTTCTTTGGGAGTCAATGGCCCGTCCTCTTGAAGATCATTAAGCAGGTCGACCTGATTGTTCTGGCGGTTCTCATCGTTCTCGCGGGCTTCCTTTATGTGCGACATCGCCTCCGGCGGCGAAAAGCACCGACCTTCTGAGAGGTCTCCCGCTCACTCTCCCCTCTTTTGAATCCTGTCCTGCATCGAGTTCAGGAGTTTGTTCGCGGTTTCATCCAGGCACTGTTGAATCCCCTGGACGACAGCCGCCACGGTGCGGACCGTCATGGGGCGAGAGCACTCCTCTTCCCCGCGCCAGAGGCCCTGGCCGGTCTTGGCGTCCACCAGCTCGACTTCCAGGGCCACTTCGGCTGAGACCTGCTTGCCCCGATCCACCTCTTCGAACCGTCGGACTCGACCTCGCAGTCTGTAGTCGGCCCTCTCGATATCCCGGGTGCCGCTGACGTTGGCATAGGCAGCGGAATCTTTCAAATGGTGAACAAAATAATTCGTCACCAGATCGACCGGCGGGCTGGTCCACCGCTCGTATTCGTAGTAATTCACTTCGTTCTCATTCTCGCGGTAGAGGATGCGGTCTTCCTGGAGCACCCGGTTGGCGCGGAAGCGGTCAACCATGATGGCCTTGGAGATCACCGCCCCGCCATTGGAATGGACATGCGGAGATTCCACAATGTAGTAGTGGGTCTTGGGGATTCCACAGCCCCCCGACATTGCGAGTACCAACAGGACGAGCCCTATCGCTAGCTTTTTGTTCATCCCTATCACTCCTGCCCCGAATAACCTGGGATATGTCGACTTCCGAATTCTCTCCGGAGGGGCGCTGGCAACGTCCTTCCGGCGTGAAGATTCTTCCCCCGGCGTCACTTGGGCACTTTCCGGTCCGGCATGGGTTTCACTCGAATCAGGCTGAACGGACGCTGTTTGATCGTTCCGGTGAACTCCGAGAGGTTCTCCGAACTGCGCCGAAAATTCTCAATCATAGTATCGATGTCGCTGCGGTTGGACGCCAGCGTGGAGTCGATTTCCTCCATTAATTTTCGGGCCTGGAGCAACGTCGTTTCCAGTTCAGCAAGGTCCTTCCTGATCTGGGGTCGATCCTCCACCACGGTGCCGTCGAGATGACCCACCAGGGCATCCAGCTTGGAGGTGGCCTTTCTGATGTCCTCCATCAAAGGATCCATTTTCTTGGAGGTGGACTGAAGGTTGGAGGTGATGGCATCAATCCGTGGCGAATTCTGACCGATCAAGGAATTGGTTCTTTCCAGAGCTTCCGAAAAATTCCTCCGGTTCCTTTCATTGGTTACTTCATTCAAATTTGACAACAACAAATCGGCCCGCGATGAAA
The DNA here is from genome assembly GCA_020073085.1 of Terriglobia bacterium. Classification (NCBI taxonomy): domain Bacteria; kingdom Pseudomonadati; phylum Acidobacteriota; class Terriglobia; species Terriglobia bacterium. The sequence continues at coordinate 7,020 of JAIQFV010000038.1, forward strand.
TCTGGTTGATGTTTTTGTCCAGGTCATTGATCAGCTTCTCGGCATTGTCTGAAAGGCCGTTGAATTTCGTGAGCAACGCGCTGAACTCCGGGGTTTCCTCCGAGCGGACGACGTCGCCCGGCTTGAGTGAGGGCGAGGTCTTGTTTCCGGGGCTGATTTCTATGTAATTCTCCCCCAGCGCATTGAGCGAGGCCAGCCGCGCGACGCTGTCGTTCTTCAGGGGAACCCCTTGCCGCAACCGCAACTCCACTTCGATGAGGGAAGGATCCTGGGGCGCGATATGCACACTGGCAACCTTTCCGACCTTGATCCCGCCAAAGCGGACGATGCTGTCGCTTTCAAGTCCTCCGGCAAACTTGAAATAGGTCCTGTATTGTTCGCTGTTGGGGCGGAAGGGATTGTAATGGACCATCATCGAGATCGTCACGATCAGAATGGCGCCCGCCGCCATCACCAAAATCCCCACCTTCACTTCATCGGATCTTTTTGCCATGATCTATCCCTCATTCCCCGGGGGGTCACGCCTCTTCCGTCAGGCTCTTTAAATATTTTTCTGCATCCTGCTCTTCGTGGTCCGGCTGGCGCTCCAGGAACTGTCGAACGCGTGGAAGGGTGCTGTGGCGCAGCTCGTCCGGCGTCCCCTCGGCAAGGATCGATCCCCGGTCAAGGACCACAATGCGGTCGGCAATCAGGAAGGCGCTCGTCAGTTCGTGGGTGACGACCACGATGGTCATATGGAAGGCATGTTTGAGTTTGAGGATCAGGTCATCGATCCCCGCTGCGATGATCGGGTCCAGCCCCGCCGACGGCTCATCGAACAGGAGAATTTCAGGGTCCATCGCGAGGGCCCTCGCAATTCCCGCCCGTTTCTTCATGCCACCACTCAACTGGGAAGGAGCGAAGGATTCAAACCCGGAAAGGCCGACCTGTTCCAGCTTGATCCGGGTCATGATCTGAATGGTCGAATCCTCAAGGTCGGTGTGCTCGCGCAACGGAAGGGCGACGTTTTCACCCACGCTCAGTGAATTCAGCAGAGCCGAACTCTGGAAAGCCATCCCGATTTTCTTTCGTATTTCATTGAACGCGTCCTCTGAAATGCGATTAATATTCTTGCCAAAAATGAAAACCTCTCCCGCCGTGGGCTCCTCCAGACCGACGATGTGGCGGAGCAGCGTGGACTTGCCCGACCCGCTCCCGCCCAGGATGACCAGGGTCTCGCCGCGACGAACTTCGAGATTGATCTCTTTCAGAACCTCCCGCCCCCCGAGGGTGCTGGACAGGTTCCGAATCAGAATAGAGACATGATTTTCAGTCGTTTCTGCCATGAGAAGTAATAACGGCGGCTCCCCGCGAAAGGAAATTGAGAACCCGTGCCCTCAGGGTCCAATTGCTTTTCCAGTCGAACATCGTGTTCGGGGGATCAACCTCCATTCGTGAAATAGAAAATAGCGGTGAAAATCATGTCGGCGGCAATCACGCTGAAGATAGATTTCACAACGGCCGAAGTCGTCGACCGGCCGACGCCTTCCGCCCCACCCCGCACTGAGAAACCCTCATAACATCCGATCTTTGTGATAATGACCGCGAACACCAGGCTCTTGACGAGGCCGGTCACGATGTCGCGGAGCACCAGCGCGTCCACCGTGGCCAGCAGGTAACCGCTCAAACTGGAGTCAAGATTGGTTATGGCGAAGAAGGCGCCGCCGAGGACCCCGGCGGTGTCGGCCACCACGGTCAGACAGGGCATCATCACCAGCATCGCGAGGTATTTTGGAACGACGAGAAACCGGATGGGATTCAGCCCCATCGTCTCAAGCGCATCGACTTCCTCCCCCACCTCCATGGTGCCGATCTCCGCGGCAAAGGCCGAGCCGGACCGTCCGATTACAATGATAGCGGTCAAGAGGGGGGCCAACTCGCGCGTCACGGTGATGGCCACCATGTCGACAACATAGTTCAGGGCCCCAAACTTGCGCAGTTCATACGCCCCCTGCAGCGCGATGATGATGCCAATAAAAGCCGAGATCAAGCAAACAATAGGAACGGCCTGGAAACCCACCACCACCATTTGCCGGATGGCCGCGCCCCACCGGACCCCCTTGCCGCGGAACGGAGCCACGAATGTCCAGTACGTGGCCTTGGAAAACATCTCCGCCAGGCCGCCCAGGTATCTGACAAAGGCGATGGATTGCCGGCCGACCAACATGGGAAGTGAAAACATAGGCCTCTTATCGATTCGGAGGGGAAATCGCCTCCTCAAAACCTCGGACCCGACGCCGGACCGCGCGAAGTCTCCCCCTTTGCCGCGTGCCCCCCGCTGACCTCCAAATGAATACCCCTCTAACCGTCGAGGGCTTCCCTCTCGTCCAAATGGATTTCGAAGACCTTGTCCAGTCGGGCCAGTTCAAGCACTTCCCGGGGAGCCTGTTGGAGTCCAAAAATCACAAAATGGCAGTTCTTGGAGCGGGCCAGTTGCAGCCCTTCAACCAGCGTCGCGATGCCTGAACTGTCGATGTAACTTACTTCGGTTAGATTGACCGCCACGCGCGACGCATCCTTGGCCTTGATGGCCTCCAACACCGCCGTGCGCATTTTCGAGGAAGAGGAAAGGTCGATCTGACCCTTCAAGTCGATCACCGATGCCACTCCCACCTTGCGAGTTCTCACTTCCATAGCCGCAGCCTTCTCCGCGAATCTTCAGGGTGATTCGCTCGTCCGTTTCCTGTGAAGGTACTTCACCATCCTCAGGATATTTCCGCAACCCTCCACGTGCTTGTAGGCCACCTCATCCATGATCGTCCGAATGAAATGAGTGCCCAATCCGCCCGGGCGCAACTCCTCCAGGGGACGCGGCTTGATCTTTCCCGCATCGATGGGCGGACCGCAATCCTGGAGGACAAACTCAATCTTATCGTGGGCGCTTTCGCACCGGATCTCGATCGATTGGCCGAGGTCCCCATGGTAAGTGTGTTTCATGATATTGGAGCACGCCTCATCCACCGCCAGAATAATCTGGTTCTCCTCTTCCCGGGAGCATTCCACCAACTCGCACACCTTTCCGACCATGGCGCGCACGATGGTCAGAAACTTTGGATCGGAGGAAATTTTGATTTCGATCATCCGGGGACCCGAGTCAATTCGAATTCCCACTCAACGAAAAACTGAGCTTCATGTTCTTGGCATAGACCGCCCCCACCACGGCTGGGGCGACGGAATTCAGAAGGTACGAAAGAAACGTGGCGTTGAAGGCGGCGGCCGAAGAAACCCCGAACAGGGCCAACAGGGCGATCGCCGTTCCCTCACGCAGCCCCAGGCCGCTGAGCGTGACAGGGGCGACATTGGTCAGCAGAACCAGCGGGAACACAAACAGGATCACGGAAAAAGGAACAGCGACAAAGCACCGGAGCAAAACGTAAAAAGTCACCAGATCGACGAAGGTCATACAGCAGCTGAGCACGAAATTCTGTGCGATCGCCCGAGGGCCGAGGTTTTTCTCCACTTCCTCAACGTTGGAAATTCGCGCCCCCAGCCAACCGTTCTTGAAGCGACGGCGGAGCATTCCCAGGAACGATTCAAAACGAATGACGATAAGCGCCATGACTCCCAACGTCAACGCCAGCCCAATTCGGAAGACGGGGCTGACCCGGGAAGTGGCGCCCACAGAAGCAAACAACAGGATCACCAGGAGATCCACCAACCGGTCGAGGAAGGTCAGGGCACCCACTTGCGTCTTGGTCCCCTTTCCGAAGAACAGGGCACGGCTCAATTCCCCCACCCGGGCCGGCGTCACCAGCGCGAAGGCCATGCCCCCGAGCAGACTCACCAACGATTGCTTCGGGCTGCAGATCTGCAACCCGCCCTTCACCAGGATGTGCCACTTCCACCACCGCAGCGAAAGCATCAACACCCCGAGCCCCACCGCGATGATCAGCCCGTCGAAATTTGCCTCCCGCAGCGTATGAAGGATCTGCCTCGGATGAATCTTCCAGAGCAGAAAGGCGAGGAGGATCGCTGAAACGGCAATTTTAAATTTGGTCATGAACTCCGTGAACCGAATTGTGCTCCACACCGCCGGAAGCCCGCCGATGTGCCGCCCTGATTCACGATGCGTCAACCGCCTGCACCGAATAGGATTGAGCTGCCGACCTGATGCGATTCAAGTATTGCAGAGTACCACTCTCCAATGAATAGGCCCTCGTATTGTATGCCTGAGGTGTGTCAAAGGACGGCGGTAATGTAACAAAAAACCGGGCTGAATAAAACCGAAATCCCGAAAGAGCGTTTCTCTTCCTTCGCCGTCCGCCGTTCCAGAGCGTCTGATGATGGCCACCCGTTTTAGAGGAGTAACGACTGAAGTCGTTACTACGATATTGAGTCCTCCCGACTGAAGCTGGGATATAATCTTGCCGTTTCATCACGATCACTGCGTCACGCAAAACTTGCAGGTCCCCTCAGCACGAGCTGTGCGTGGAGAAGAGCGCATGAAGACCTATGACCTCATTGTGATTGGGAGCGGCCCGGCGGGTCACCATGCGGCGATTCAAGCCGCCAAAATCGGCAAGCGAGTGGCCCTCGTCGAGAAAAGAGAGCTGATGGGGGGCGTGTCCGTCCACACGGGGACGATTCCCAGCAAGACCCTGCGAGAGGCGGTTCTCTATCTATCGGGGTTTCGACAGCGGGGACTCTACGGGATCAGCTATGCGGTCAAGAAAGATATCACGATGGAAGATCTTGTCTTCCGCGTCAATCATGTGATCAAGACCGAGAGCGAGGTCTGTAACGCTCAGTTGGCGCGCAATGGGGTTGATGTGCTCAGCGGACACGCCTCCTTCCTGGATCTCCATCATCTCCACGTGGAGGGCGCCCGGCTCGCCGACGATTTCGAAACCGAGTTCATCATTATTGCGACGGGGACCGTTCCGGCACACTCTTCAGTGGTGCCCGTCGATGGGACCACCATCCTCGACAGCGACATGCTCCCCAGACTGCCGGCGATTCCCAAGACCATGACCATCATTGGAGCCGGGGTGGTGGGGATTGAATACGCCTGCATGATGGCGACCCTGGGAGTCGCCATCACCCTGCTGGATCTTCGTCCCCGCATGCTGGAATTCGTGGATGAGCAAATCGTCAATGAACTGACCTATCACATGCGGGAGATCGGCGTCACCCTGCGGCTCGGGGAGGAAATGGAAAGCGTCGACATGGCCGCCTCCGGACGCGTGGTCGTTCACCTCAAAAGCAAGAAGGAGATCTATTCCGACGTCGTTCTCTATGCGGTCGGTCGCCTGGGCAATACGTCGGATCTCCATCTCGAGAAGGCGGGGTTTCTCCCGGATGATCGGGGAAGGATCCTCGTGAACGAGAGCTACCAGACCCCGGCCCCCAACATCTATGCGGTGGGGGATGTGATCGGGTTCCCCAGTTTGGCCTCTGCCTCCATGGAGCAGGGTCGACTGGCTTCCTGCCATGCGTTCCATCTCCCCTGCTCATCGATGCCGCATCTCTTTCCCTATGGCATTTACACGATCCCGGAGATCTCTTTTGTCGGACAGAACGAGGAACAGCTCACTGCCGCTGGAATCCCCTATGAAGTCGGGATCGCCCGCTATCGCGAGATTGCACGAGGGCAGATTATCGGGGATGAGACCGGCATTCTGAAGCTCCTGTTCCATTGTGAATCCAGGAAGCTGCTTGGAGTTCATATCCTCGGGGAAGGCGCCGCGGAATTGATTCACATCGGGCAGGCCGTGCTCACTTACGATGGAACGATCGACTACTTTATCAACAATGTGTTCAACTATCCCACCCTCGCCGAATGCTACAAAGTGGCTGCCCTTTCGGGAATGAACAAGCTGTTGGCAAGATAAATCCGGGTTCCATCGGCCAGTCCGCCCGCGTGGACCGTCCTCGAGGACGGCTACTTCTGCCTTCCCCTCTGCCCGCTCTCCCACTCCGGCCACAAGCCGAAGGACTTCATTTGCTGGTCTAACTGCGTCTCCGTCATGAGCGCCTCCACCTGCGTCCGGGATTGCCGCCTGCCGATTCGCTCCGCCCTCTCAGCGATGCCGTACACCGTCACGGCGGCGTAGGCCTCCTGTACTTTGAGCTCGCGCACATCGACCTTGTCGAAGGTGTCGGAGGAGGCGTGATAATTGGGCAGATAATCGGCCGGGTCCTGGTTGGCGACCAAAGTGGGGATCCCTTCCAGAAGGAAATCAAAATTGTCCGTTCCGATGAAGGCATCGGGGGTATGGGTGTTGGACTCCCAATCGCGGAGAGGCTTCAGGACCTCTACCAGGGCCGGTTCGGTATCTTTCCTCCCGCCCAACGAGTAACCGGAGACGCGCCCCACCCCCTCATCGAAGATCGTCACAGCCACGATTTGATCCAATTCATTCCGATGCATCCGGACGTATGCCTTGGAACCCAGCAGTCCCTGTTCCTCCCCGCTGAAAAGGATAAATCGCACCGTGCGGCGCGGCCGTATCCCGGCATCGAGAATGGCACGCGCCACGTCGATCACCATCGCCGCGTTGCATCCGTTGTCTAAAGCCCCGGTTCCCAGTTCCCACGAATCCAAATGGGCGCCCAGGATAACGACCTCGTCTGGGATTTCGCTGCCCCGGATCTCCGCCACTACATTTTCAGATTCGAAGGCCCCCCCCACCCGGTTCGGGAGCGAAATCTTCATTCTCACGACGCGGCCTGATTCGATCAGGCGCGCCACGCGGAGGGCGTCTTCCCGCGCCAGAATGGCCATGGGCAATCGATCCATGCGGCCAAATTGTGAATTGGTGTGCCGGTAGAGCAGGTCGCGCGGGCGTGTCGAGGTGAACACCAGAGCGGCGGCGCCCACCCGCACGGCCTCATCGACGATTCCCGGGTCCCTGACGTATTCGTAGAACAGGTCGTCGAGGGTCGTCATCGGCTTGGAATGGATCAGAACGATCGACCCTTTGGCAGCGCTCTCCACCTTCAAAAATTCCGCCGGCGTGCCCTCTCCCGCGTCGACCACTCTCGCTTCAATTCCACTGCCGGGGGTGGGAGGCGCCCAGGCCACGGAAACCGCTTTCACCTCAAATGCAACCGGCGAGGTGACCTCCACCTGGGTCGCTCCCTCCGCCCAGGACTGAGGGATGGTGAACTTTTCCGCGTGGACTTCATCCACCCCGGCCCGGCGAAAGTTCTCGACGCCCCAGGACACCGCGCGGGTCATGGCGGGCGTTCCCGTCGGACGACCGCCAATTTCATCACAAAGCACACGCAGTGTCTCGGCCAGCGGAGACGGCCCCAGCGCCTGCGCGATGAGTTTATCCACCGGGGATGCATTGGGGGCCGGTGCCGATCGCGCCGGTTGAAGAAAGCCCGTTGAGACCCAAGCCATAGAAAGGACCAGAATCGCGGTCTTCACGAAATGTCTCTTGTTCATGTCACCTCCGAATCACGGATTGTTCTATTCCCGGCTACGCAACCGGACACCTTTTGATATGTCTTGGAAAAGAGGAGAAGAATTAGAACAGGAAAACTTGCGGGATTCAATCTGTACTTTTAGGGGGCAGTTCCGGAACAGCTCTTTCTGACCGACGGTGACTCGGGTTCCAAAGCTCCTGAAAAGACCAGCTCATCGAGATTCCAGAACTCGCTTTGTGGGGCCTTCGAAAGAAGCACGGCGGTGCCATCATCAGCGAAGAGGTTCAAACGGATATTCGCCAACGGACCTGAATTGAGAAGAATGAACTGGGTCTGATACCCCGCCCCATCCACAATCTGCGGAAAGATCAGCGATGAGGGAGGAGATTGGAGGGCGTCTCCCACCGGAAAAGTGGTGAGCAGGAATTCTCCCCTCGAATTGTTGAGCGTTCTCAACGTCAACGCCGCGAAAGGTGTTCCTGATGAAATATCGACGATTCCTGTAAAATTGTCTGGCAGACCTCCGGCGAGCAGTTCCCCGACAAACCTCGATTGATGACCGGCGGGGCGGAGCTCGAGCGAGCCCTTCCCTACCCAGCTCACGCCGTTACGCTCGAACGCATTCAGCTTCAGTTGAATGGGATTTCCGCTCGGGTTCGCGACGGCCAGTCCCGTGTCGTGACCAACCGAGCGATCCACAAAAATACGCGCATGCGTGGTCAGAGTCGCTGCCGGAATACCGGATTCGGTTACAATAATCCCGTCTTGCGCAAAACCAAAGAGGCCGGCCCCCATGGGAGTCGAGCGCAAACGGTCGGGGATCACCTGCACCGACCCGGAACTGACCCATGCCGGCGCGCCGTCGGTCTCAAATAGGTAAAGTCCGCCGGAAGGTATCGCGTAGGCGAAAGAAGACCCTGCCGGGCCGTTCGCCGACCGAACCTCCAGTGGAGACCCATCGTCGCCAAAAATTCGAAGCTCCCCCGTCTCCACCGTTGCGGATGTATTCATCAGAATAAGCGTGGTCTTGTACCCTCCTCCGTTCACGACGTGGGGAAAGTACAGGGGATTGGCCACCGGGGGCAGATTGAGATCTGCGAGCGGGGTGCTCGTGATCAACGTGTCTCCACGCCGATTGTTGGTCAGCCTCAACGCCAGAACCCCAAGCGGCTGGCTGCTTCGGATTTCGAGGGAGGCAAATTGAATGGCGGCAGGAAAATCGGAAGGAAGCGCGAATCCGCGCGCAACCTCACCCAGTTGATTAATAAATCTTGCCACGTGGCCGTTCGCAGGAATGGTGCCAAACCCAAGGGCCAACGGTGACCCGTCCATCCCGCTCAAGGTGAACCTGACATCGGCAGGCACGTTGTTCGGATTGACGATAGCCAGCCCGGTGTTGACATCGATTGTGGAGGGATCGATCAGGCCGGGTCCGCCATGGAGATTAGTTCTAAAATCAACAAACATTCGGGCCGCGGTCGTGGGTTGGGTGGCAGGCACTCCAACCTCACTGGCCACAACCCCGTTCCGCGTCAATGCGAAGACCCCCGTTCCATAAGCGTGTCCTCCGCCGTTTGCCGCCATGGTGGCGTACCCCGCACGGGCAGCTTCTCCGTGGCCCGACAACGAGTAGGCAACGGCCCCCGCCGCCTGAAGGTCCAAATTCATTTCGGTGTTTGTCAAATTGGAAATTACGGGAACGAGCAGAACATCGCTGCTTAACCCCGTCTGATCCAAAAGCTGAATCTGGATCTCGCGGGTATCCGCAAGACGGTTTGAACCCGTGAAGACCACCTCTGAGACAAAGGATGTCCTATTGCCGACCCTCGTACTGATGTCAAAGCTTCCTGTGCCCAGTACTTCTTGCTGGGAGGTGAGGCGGGACTCGGTCAATCCGACCACATCGCCCTGGCCATCCCGGCCGGAGAACTCCAGCTGGATTACGCCGTTTGCGGAATCAGGCTGAAAAGTCGCAGTCGCGGTGTCCAGGATAGGCGGGCCATTCTCGACCACGCCGCGAATCATCAGGTTCACAGGGAGGCCCGCCCCCTGCACCAGGGGCCCTTCAAAGGTCGCTCCGTTGTCGCTCGATAGAAACCCACCCTGTTTTTGGCGGCCACCGGAATCCAGGGCCACAGGGACATCCCCGGATGCCGGATATTGAAAGCCGATGTACCAGTCTCCCGAGGCGATGGCGGGAGCCCTGGAGATTGGAAAATCAACATATCCATTCTTTCCGTTGATGGGAACCCACTGGTCGACCAAATAAACCGGTGAGCTCGGCGGGCGGTTTGAAGAGGCCGGGTCGTTGAAGGCAATCAGTCGAATCGATTGCTGCAGAGAGTCCTGGAAGATCTGCCCCGCGGGAATGAAAATTCGAATGGCTTTCAATTTGGAAGGATATCGGAGAGGGGTCAAACGATTGACAACGGTCAAATCGGTGCCGGACAGACTGTTCTCCATTGTCCCGTCATCGAGCAGCAATTCCTCCGTCTTCAGGGCGGTCGAAGCGCCTACGAGGGTTGCCTTCAATGAAAAGGCGGCTTGCGTACCGCTGCAGTTGGCGACCGCAACATAATACGATCCAGAAACCAGAGGAGGGTTGCTCCGCTCATTGACGTAGATCGTCTGACTTGGAAGCGTGGTCTCAGCCTTGAAATCGGCGGCAAACGTCCCTGCCGCGTTTGCCACAGGACTTCCCTGCCGTAAAAACAGGCTTACCTTTTGACTTCCCGAGAGGGTGACGATGAGTTGAAGCGTGTCGGGTGGAACCTCGAGGGTGAATTGTGAAGGGGCGAGGGTGCAGGAACTGCTGGATGGACTTGGAGAGAGAACGGCAGAGGTTTGCACACCCGACACCAGAGTCACTAGTCCTGTGTCCGATAAGCTTGAGGTGAAATTTCGGACAAAAAGGTCTCCGTCAAACGAGCCCCACCCGGTTACCTGGTCGTATCCCACATCGGCCGAATAGCCCGGCAACGGTCCGGCGCTGTTCTCTCCGCTCGTCACGTCGTGGAAGGCCTGTGGCCCCCCGGACGTCAGCTGAGCTCGGGCCATTTCATAGATTCGTGTGTTCGCAAGACCCACGCCACCACGGCCTGCCCCGGAAATGACACCCGCTTGATTGACCAGGCCGAAGAGACCCGCCCACAAGGGTGTGCTCAGGCTTGTTCCCCCCACACAACATCGCAGGATCCCATCCTGATACCAAAAAACTCCCTGTTGAGCAGGATTCCCCATAGCGGCCACGTCGGGGACATCCCGCATCCCGTCGTTGGGAATTCCCGGACCGAACTGGTAAGCGGGCTTCGCATAAAATCTCGATTTCCCCCCGCCACTCCCACTCCAGGCTGTTTCCTCACCGTACTCCATGACATTCCCATTTCCATCAAAGACGGGAGAAAGATTGGTCCCACCGACACAGGTCGCGTGGGGCGATGAACACAGGCGATTCACATCCGGAGCCGAGCTGAGCTCCGAACCGGTGGCGAACTGCCGCACCCCATCGTCGCCGGACGCCACGAAAACCGATTGTCCCTGGGCAGCCGCTTGCATATAGCGCTGGTCGTTCTGAATCAAGGTCAAATCGGAGACCGAACCTTCCCCGCCGCCAAAACTGATGTTCACCACCTGCGCGGAGGGAAGCTGGTTGACAACGTAATCTAAGGAAGGATTAATGCTGGAGCTGCTGGGCGCTATGACAACCTGAATCGTCGCCCGCGGGGCGATGGCCCCTGACCACTCCGTGTCGAGCAATACCTCGGTCACTTCGCCGGGATCGTTCATCCCGGGATTCTGACCCGGAACGACGAAGATCTTTTGCGGTTCGTTGGGAGGCAGTCCAAAAAAACTACGAAAAGCCTGGACATCACTGACGTCGAAATCGCTGCGTGCCATGATGGCAATACTCTGCCCGGCCCCGTCGATGCCGCTGCCATAAAGCGGAAGCAGGTTGTAGGCGCTTTGCAGGTCCGCGGGAGCCATCGAGGTTCGGGTTCCACTCCGGTAAAGCGGTTTTTCCGAAGGAAAATTGTCGAGACCAAATACGGCAAGGGCATCTTGAAACCGCTCTGCGATTCGTGGAGCCAGATCATTGCTGTAGAACCGCTTGCCCTGGAATTCATACGTGCCCATGTTAATCTTGAAGGCACGCTCCACTTGTTGAACCGTTCCATCAAAGTAGATCGAAAGCCGATTGGGATAGGCCTGCGTCACCCCCAGGCCATTCTGTTCGAGCCATCGAACGGCGTCCTGAAACTGCTCCTCCGGCGCTCCAAAGCGCTTTCCAAATTCCTCCGGGGTAAGCCATTGATGAAAACGCGGGGATCGAGGGTTCTGTTGTTCTTCCAAGAGCTGCTGCAATCCGGACAGGTCCTGTATTCGGAATGCCAACACCATTGATTTCAATTCCAGCGAGGGTTCCGCCCTGCTGACAAAGCGGCTCTGCTTCAAAAATACCGGACCCCCTTCCCCGGAATAACACACTGCCGGAAAAAGGAAGCAGAATAAAAGGATGAAGTGGATCAATAGGCGCTTCAAATTCATGCTCGATTGACTCCGCCACAAGGTTCGCGCCGGATGGGCTCATTGAGCCCTAGGGCGCAAGTACACCGCGGCGACATGTTCGTCAAAAAAGATTGCAAGATTGTGGCTACGGACAAAGTTAAAGGAACGAAGCACGGGCCTCCTGTGTTCGAAGTATAGTCCTCCTCCCATGGCACGTCATCTTAAAAGTTCGCCGTCAAGGGCTTCAAACGGGCCTGTATCCGCAGTACGGCTGCGATTGATTCTACGACCATCCACTTGTCCGAGCGTCTGGCCATCTGCGGAGGGGCATAGAAGCGTCTCTTTCCGTAAGGTGCTGCATTTTCAGATCGGCAATCTCCGCTCGGGTCTTTTTTCGCCCTGAAAATGCGAATTTACTTCTTCGCTCCCAGTCTGAATTTTCGGTATACTGTAACCACGAGGCTGAGCACTTCGACATTTCGTTCTTCTTGGAACGCGGGCGTACACTTCCCAGGCAATTGCCGCAGCCGCTGGAGATCAATGACATGAAATGGTCTATTGGAGGCAAGGTCATATCGGCATTTGGGCTGGCATTACTGATTCTGGTCATCATCAGCGTCATCTCCTACCGAACCACGACCCGTCTTGTTAAGAACACCCAGCTGGAATCCCAGTCCTTTCAGCAGGTGGAATTGCTCGTGTCCCTGACGGCCCGATTAACGGATGCCGAATCCGGCCAGCGCGGGTACCTCATCACGGGAAATGAGTTTTATTTGGAACCTTATTATGGTGCCCTCAATGTAATCGATCAACAAATCGAAGACTTCCGTAAATTGAATGACGATGATCCGGAAGAAATCCCGAGGGTCGACGCCCTTCAGTCATTGGTTCGGCAGCGACTTCTCCTCCTTCAAAAGTCGATCGACCTGAAGAAGGAGAACCCATCGATTCCCGCCAGCCAAATCGCATTGCCAGAAGAGGGGAGGCAACTTCACGAGCAAATTCGAAAACTGATCCTGGAAATGAGGGATCACGAGAACGAGGTGTTCGTCCAGCGTTCGAAGCAAGAGAAGATCACCGCCCAGAATGCCCACCTGGCCATCATCCTCGGCGGGCTCTTGTCAATCGGGCTTGTCGCCGGAGCGATTTTTGTCCTTCACCGCGACATCGCCCAACGCCTCCACGCGGAAGAATCGCTTCGACACTTGAGTTCGATCCTGGAAGCCACACCCGACTTCGTGGGCAGTGCCGACATGCAGGGCCGTGCGCTTTCTCTCAACAAAGCGGGTCGAAAAATGCGTGGAATCGCCGAAGACGTCGATGTTTCCGGTCTCCTCGTCCCCGACTTTCACCCCCGATGGGCCGCCGAGATTGTCAGGAAAGAAGGCATCCCCACGGCCATTCGCGAAGGGACGTGGACCGGCGAGAGCGCCCTGTTGGGGCGCGACGGGCGCGAAATCCCCGTCTCCCAGGTCATCATCGCCCACAAGTCAAAGAATGGTGAGACGGCGTATTTATCCACAATTGCCCGCGATATTACGGACCGCCAGCAAGCGCAGCTGGCGCTCCAGAGGGCCCATGACGAACTGGAGGTTCGCGTCCAGGAACGCACGGCAGAGCTTGCAAAAACGAATGAGGCGCTCCTCAACGCCAACCGCGCCCTTCGAATGATCAGCGAATGCAATCAAGTTCTCGTTCACTCCTCCAACGAAAAGGAACTGTTGGCAAAAATATGCCAGACCCTGGTGGAGACAGGAGGGTATTGTTTGGCCTGGGTTGGTTTTGCCCAGCAAGACGACAAGAAGACCGTTCTGCGGGTGGCGTCGGCCGGCGACGAACAAGGCTATCTTGACTCCCTCGATCTGACCTGGGGCGGCGATGAGCACGAGCTGGGGCCGACGGGTCGGGCCATCCGGTCCGGCACGCCCGCCCTCTCGAGAGACATTCTCACCGACCCGTTCTTCCAACCCTGGCGTGAGGAGGTCGCTCGACGGCGGTTTGCTTCCTCCATCGCCCTCCCCTTAGCCATTGAAGGAAAGGCCCTCGGGGCGTTGAACATCTACTCAAGGACGACCGACGCCTTTGACACCGCCGAGATTGACCTGCTGGCCGAGTTGAGCAGTGACCTGGTATATGGAATTACGGCCCTGCGAGCTCGCGATGAGCGTGAGAGGGTGATGAAGGCCCTTCAGGAGAGCGAGGAACGCTTCCGTCTGTTGGTCGTGGGGGTGGAGGACTATGCCATTTTCATGTTGGATCCCGACGGGCGCGTTGTCAGCTGGAGCACTGCAGCGGAGCGCATGAAGGGGTATTCCGCTGAGGAGATTTCTGGAAGGCACTTCTCCCTCTTCTATACCGCCGCCGACCAGGACCGGGGCTGGCCCAAACGGCTCCTGGAGGTGGCAAAAGCCAAGGGATATGTGAAGGACGAAGGGCTGCGGGTGCGCAAAGACGGATCGCAGTTTTCGGCGGATGTGGTCATCACGGCCCTGCGCGAGAAAAACGGTTCCCTGCGCGGCTTTGCGGAGGTGACACGCGATGTGACCGAGCGCCAGCGGGCCGAGGAAGAGCTCCGGTTTCGAAACCTCCTTCTCAACACCCAGCAAGAAGCTTCCATTGATGGAATTTTGGTGGTGGATGGCACGGGCAAGATGATTTCCTTCAACCAGCGCTTTGTGGAGATGTGGGGCATCCCGCCCCAGGTGGTGGAGAGCCGGTCGGATGAGCGGGCCCTGCAGTCCGTCCTCGAGAAGCTCGTCGGGCCGGAAGAATTCCTCACGAAGGTGAAATACCTATATGAACATCCCCATGAAACCAGTCAGGATGAAATTGACCTTCGCGACGGCAGGACCTTCGATCGTTACTCCGCACCCATGTTCGGAGGCGACGGGAGGTACTACGGGAGGGTGTGGAATTTTCGTGACGTCAGCGAGCGCAAGAAGATGATCGAGGCCCTGAGAGAATCTGAAAAAGGATACCGGAACCTCGTCGAGACCGCGCTCGTCGGCGTCTACAAGATCAACGTGAAGGGAGACATTCTCTATGTCAATGACGCCCTGGCGAGGATGTTGGGATACACCTCGCCCGTCGAAATGATCGCCGAACAGGCCCAAATGAGATTCAAGTATCCGAAAGACCGGGAAACGCTTCTTGACCTGCTGCAGAGAAAAGGCCGGGTGGAAGGATATGACGCGGAGGTGCTGACAAGAAAAGGGCAATCCAAGAATGTCCTGATCAGCGCGCTGCTGGAGGGAGAGGTTTTGTCGGGGATGGTGATTGATATCACGGCCCGCAAGCAGGCGGAACGGGCACTGCAGAAGAGCCAGGCACGGCTCCAGTTGCAGATCAATCGCATGCCGATTGCGTGCATTGTGTGGAATTCAGAATTCCGGGCGCTCTCCTGGAACCCCGCGGCCGAGAGGATTTTCGGGTATACGGCGAACGAAGTGATCGGGAAGAAGCCGTATGGGCTCATTGTCCAAATGCAGGTTCAGCCCGAGGTCGAGAAGATCTGGCAGCGTCTTCTGAAGGGCGACAGCGCGGCCCACAGCATCAACGAAAACATCACCAAGGACGGCCGAACCATCCTGTGCGACTGGACCAATACCCCGCTCTTGGAGGACGACGGCACGGTCGCCGGCGTCCTCTCCATGGTCCAGGACATCACTGAGAAATGGAAGCCCATGGAAGAGATCTCCTGAGCGGACGGGGTACTTATGAGAGAAAACGTGAGAGCCCCGCTTGCGGGGCGAAACAATGTCCCAAGTCGAAGTATGCCGAACGCCCTGTTCGATGCCTGGCCCTCGGAAAGAATTCGCTGTCTCTTGCTGAAAAGAGATCTTCCGCCGGCCCGATCTAGTCTGATCGGACACCATTTCGGAGCTCGGTGGGGCACAAAATGATACACAGATTTTGACCCTCGCAAGACCAGCTGACGCCAACTTCTGCGACACCACTGCACATTTCACTTGAATTGATACTGAGCAAGTTCTAGACTGATTGTCGGCCAGCCGTCCCCCTCTTCGGCCCCTTATTTCAATGACGATCGGTTGGCACTTGAGGCTTTGGATTAAACGATTCCATTCCCCGACCCAAGCGGTAAAGAAGAGGAGCGCCACCCGAAACGATCACTGATGGGAGCACTGCGAGTACGCTCTCCTTTTGTTGCGATATAGCGGCTTGCATCAGGGTAGGGCATTTGAACGGTCCCAGGACTCATTGATGATCGGGCTACTACGCAGCGGCACCAGTGAGGTAAGTGAGGTTTTATGGCCAGACATTCAAGACTAGACTTCGCTATCGTCTTGGCGGCGGCCTTGTTTTGTGTGGCGCCGTTGTTCGCCCAGGGGCCCGGGCTGAGCTTTCTGACAGATCCTGAAACCGATCTTGGATTTGCTGCCTGCCATATTTACTTCGACGGCGGTTCTCATCGCAAGATCCCTTTTCTCCCCGTAGTCAACGTGAAAGGCGCGCCCTGCGGAAGCAAGCGCTACTCGGTAGACATCCGTTTGAAGGCGCCAATCGTTTTTGTGGGTGACGGCATCGTCGGCGGACAGAAATCGAACCCCTATACCGGACTCGACGTAACTGGGAAGGTCGTCATGTTGTCATATGATTTCCCCGACAAAGCATATCCTGATTCCGCCGGGGTGACGATGGAGGAACGGGTCCGGGAAGCTGTGAAGCGGAAGGCAGCCGGTGTCCTGCTTTTCTCGGCTCTCCAGGAGAATCCGTTCCCGACTTACCGGGAGAATGCGCTCGAAAAAATCCCCGAGATTCCGATCATCGTCATCAACAAGCGCAACGCCGCGGTCATCCTCGCCAGTGACGGACGAAATCCCGAAGAAGTGTTTCGCACTTGGGAAAGCGAAGGCAAGTTCCAGCCACGGGAACTGATCGTCAAGCTCGACCTGAGGATTGACAGCCAATTTGACATGATCGATACCGACAGCTTTATCTCCGCCTTTCAGCCTGGCATTCCCCGCGCCAAGGCGGAGGCTTTATCTAAGACCAATGAGCAGGCGGTCGGTTTCCTGCTGAATCTGTTCAAGGAGACCGAACCCCGCTGGAGAAAGACGTTCACCGCCTATTTTAGTGGTTTCGACGCCAAGGTGTTCTATGTGCACCACTGGGGCAAGGGATTGTCATGCAACGCCGGAAACTTTATATGGTTTGACGGGACGGTGCCCGATTTCGGACTGGCCGTCCACGAAGGTGCGCATATGCTGATTGGCCAAAACTGGGGCGGGTCGAGTTCGTTTCTGAATGAAGGGATCGGCAAATATGCCGAGGCGATGGCCACGGACAAAGGCAGCAATCACCGCATCACGCAAACCGACCGGAGAGAGGGAAAGCTCTTCCCGCTGGGCGAGATGGCCAAGATAGCCATAGGCTCGGACGCTAGAACCGAGATTGCCTATCCGGCCGCTGGTTCCTTCGTGCAATATCTTGTCGACAAGTATTCGCTGAAAAAGCTAAAGGGGATATATCAGGGCGTGGCGAAGGCCGGGATTGATGATGCGGCGATGCAAGCTTCGTGGGTCGCCATCTATGGCAAGAGCCTGCATGACCTGGAAGTGGAATGGTTGGTCTTTCTGGACTCTTTCCGTTAGATGTGGACAAGAATCGTCATTGCTGCGGGTTGGCCAGCATTGGCGCCATTGGAGAGCCTCGAAGAGCCAGCCGAGCACGGAACCGGTAAACGAGAACAGTGCTTATACTGTGGCATGAAGCGTGCCAAACAATTGCCTGCAGCGGAGCGGCGCGAGCAGGCTTCTTCTAATGTCGTCAGTACCGCGCGCGTCGCCCGCTCACGCACAGCAATGGGCGGACCAAGATCGACCACACGGAGGCAGATCGAGATGGACATAGGCGATGCACAGCGAGAGAACCGCACCAGATTCGTCGGGGGCTTCTACGGGCAGCTCGTCTCCGGCGTGTTGTGGCTCGTGTCGGCCAGTCTGGCGACGTGGAGCACGCCCCGCGCGGCCATCACGATGCTGGTGGTGGGCGGATTTTTCATTTTCCCGGCCACGGAGCTGCTCATCCGTGCTGGGGGCGGGAGGAGTCCGCTGAGCCCGCAGAACACCCTTTGGCACTTGGGCATGCAAGTGGCGTTCGTCTTGCCTTTCTCGATGCCCCTCCTTCTTCCGGTGGGTCTGTATCGTTTGAACTGGTTCTATCCGGCGCTGATGGTCCTCTTGGGAGCGCACTATATTCCATTTGTCTTTCTCTACGGGATGCGCATGTTCGCCGTACTTGCGGGCTTGGTGGTAGGGGGCGGGCTGCTCATCGCCATGTACGGGTCCAGCAGCTTCAGTCTCGGTGCCTGGTACACGGGCGCCATACTTGTCCTGTTCGCAGTCGTTGGCCGATGGACGGTTCGACGTGAAGCTCGCGCGGGGGCGGCTCAATAACACGTTGCAGAGGACGCCGCTTTGCGGCGACGCTGAACGCGAGCGTTCGTTAAACAGGTAAGGAGGCGAAGAATGAATAGGGTGAAGATTTTTGCCTTGATCATGATCCTCAGCATCTCGGGGCCGATGTTCTCTCGGACGTTGCAGAAGCCGGCCGCATCGCAGGAACAACAGGATCAACTCGAAGCGATCGATTTCCTGAGCGGCGAGAATATATCCAAATTCTCGTTTGAGCCCGAAGAGTTCTGGAGCGCGACCAGTAACACGTTGGTCTTCACAGAGAAGGAACTTCAGCTCATGGGATATGCCACCTTTGAAGAGGTCCTCCCGAGGAAACAGGCATTTTCCATGACCGCCCTTGTGACCGCTAAGAATATCAGGGAGATGGGTTTTGGCTTCGGGGGTGGATTCCAGATGTCCGTTATCTTTCCTCAAGATGGCAAGTCCTACGAGCTGTACCTGGTTGTGTCGGGAGACAAGGCGGCCTACTGGGTCGGGAAAGAGAGACAGGGTTCATACTACTCGTGGGGAGGCACTCTCAAGCTCGGTGTTCATGGCAACGAGAACAAGAAACCCAAGAAGGCGATCTATTCGAAGCTTGAGTTCAAAGAACTGACGGTCGATGAGGCCAACAAGTTGCTCAAGAAGAGGAGGAAATAGCAGCCCCACTCTCGCTTCGTGTTTAATTTTCGCCCGCGACTGGCAAAACGAAACTGAAGCGCAACCTGAGACACACAAGTGCTGAAGGTCCCGGGTTAATCACCATTCGATGACAGAAATGGATTTTTCATATGTCGCTCCGCTGGAGCTCGGAAATGGCATTAACGACACCTGGGGCGATGAATATACTGCTCCTAACGAACCTTGAGGAAAGCAACTTCGGGGCCCTCTCAGCCTGAGGATTTCGGCGAATGCCCTTCAATTTTGAACTGTGCTCGGTGCGGATGGGGGAGAATAAAAATTCGGCTCCTGAGGTAGGACTCGAACCTACAATCCACCGCGGTGGATTAACAGCCGGCATTCCTCACGGAGTCACGTTCTTGGGGGGCACAAAGACTTCTAAAAATTGGCTCCTGAGGTAGGACTCGAACCTACAACCCTTCGGTTAACAGCCGAATGCTCTACCATTGAGCTACTCAGGAGTGCTATCAAACAACATCGAATCCATTGCCCTACGTCATTCAGTTTCCAGCACTCAATTCGAACCTACAATCCGCCGCGGCGGATTAACAGCCGAATGCTCTACCATTGAGCTACTCAGGAGTGCTGGCAGAACAGCCCAAAGAAACGGCAACGATTATATCGGCGAGGGGTGGATTCGTCAAGAATGGATCAAGGACAGAAAAGCTTACATTTCTGTATTCTGCAATCCGTTTTGCAAGTTCGCCCGAAACTCGACCGCCGCAAGCTTGGGTAGCCGGGATCCCGTTCTTTGGGATCCCGGGTGCTTGCCTGGAGAAGGCACGATCCGGGATCCGCCAAAAAGCGAGCGGATCCCGGCTACCCGAGCAAAGCAATTCGAGCGGCCGTGTTTTGAGTCACTATAATTTCTCGTCCCGAGTCGGTGCGTGTTCATTCCAGCCTAACTGCTCCGCACTCCCCGAGAACACTCATTCCGTGGATTCGTTTCTTATGAGGTTGGCGGCTGACGGATTGGCACTAGCGTACGTACGGCAGTGACCCGGAGTTCTCTGGACACTGGCCGAGCCCGTACAGCCGGATTCCCGGGCGGTTTGCCTTGTACCATTGTTTCCACCGCACCTGCAGTGCCCCAACGTCCCCGCTTCCATCGCACCACTGTCGATGCGTGAGCGTGATGAGAGAACCGCATACCTCACCTTGGACGTGTTGGTCTTGATACATGCCTATCAAGACAGGGACAGCGGACTTTGATCGCATGTTACCCAAGGCAATTGCAATACTGGATCGAACCGAGCGGCTGGTCTCCTGTAAAGCAGCGCTTAATATGGTCACGGCCTTGTCTCCGCCGAGGTACCCGAGACCCAAAGCCGCATACGTAGCGACCCGCTCATCCTCCAGCGCGCTACTGCCTTGCAACGGGCCTGCAAAGAACTTCAGATTACCGGCAAATGGGGTCAGACCGGGAAATTGGACAAATGGAGATTCCCTGAACAATGCTTATCGAATTTGCACGCTGCCACAATGCCAAGAATCGGGACGATGACCGCATCTTGGTCTGGGCGACGCTCAAATTGTCGAATGTCCCGGTCTGATATACATCTCAAAGTTGTGGAAGAAAGTTTATCGCTTTTGGGCAAAGGAAATCCCATGAACAGCGTATCATGTCGGCCAGCACCGGGAGGATAGGGCCACGCTGAAGAGCGACCTGAGCGCCACGGTGCTGG